>NZ_BBTF01000040.1:0-36416 GCF_000876115.1 Acinetobacter sp. NBRC 110496 | reverse complement strand
AAAGACGTTCCCCATATAGAAAATTAATGAAATGGCTAAAAGAAAATGGGCGACAACCAAAACCTGATGATGCCAAATTTATTATGTCCCACAATTTAAATTTGGCAGAGCTTGCAAAGCGATTAGCAGTAAATATTCCAGACCAATTTCTGCAAGAACTTGAGCATGATTTAGATGAAGAGTTACGCTCTATTAGACTGTATGAAGATACCTTATCAACTTTGGAAGAATTAAAAAAATTGGGATTCAGATTAGCATTATGCTCAAATTTAGCTATGCCATATGGAAAAGTTGTTTCTTCATTTTTACCTTCTCTTGATGCTTATGCTTGGAGTTATGGGGTTGGAGCAATTAAACCAGAGTCACAAATTTATCAATATTTAATTGATAAATTACAATGTCATGCCAAAGACATTTTGTTTATTGGAGATACACTTTTAGCTGATTACAGTGGTCCAAATGAATTTGGTATGTCAGCACGTTTAATTGATCGTAAGAATGGTCAAAAGCTGGCAGATGTTTTAAACGACATACTTTAACAACTCGTGGACGTCCCCCTAATAGTGAATACTCACAGCTCTCCTCATCTTTCCATTTTTTTAAATTCTGCAATTCATTCATCAAGCTCCAGAACCCATGCTGGTTTTATATGTGGCACATCTGGACGCTCAACACCTTGATGGTCAAAAAACTTATACACCATTGCCGCCAACTTGATAAACGCCTGTTCAAACGTATCTGCCCAAACATCTAAACGATAATCATGATAATGCTCTTGGTATAATTTACCACTATCTTCTACTTTATTGAGATGTGAGCCAGTCTCTAAATAAATCACTAATTTCCCATCATCTTCATCATTATATGCACCGTGATAAACATTTTGGCAATGCCCCCATGTATTCCAGTGCCATGATGGTACATCGCCAATAACCGTCCAAAAAGCTGGGTGTGTATCAATAAAATGATAGGCAGTTAAAAAGTCCGTTGGATTTGCGAGATATGCTTGCTCATTTTCAAAGGCAGTCTGTAAAGCAGATTGTAAATGCTCAAATTTATTTTGATCGGTGTAGGAAAACAAACTACTAGAAAGATGCTCAGAGGTTTTAAAAAATAGGCAACCATTCTCTTTATCCTCACCAAAATATTGATAAACCTCTGGTAGAATCTGTAAATCTGTAGGTTTGACATGATGGATCTGGTGTTGTACGTCTTTTAAGCTTTCGTGAATTGCTTCCATACGATCAGGGTAAGTGACGACAAGTTTCGTATCTCGCAGTGATAAAATTGCTGGTTCAGTTATTTGGGGTAACTGTTCTAATAACCAGTCTGGTAATTATTTTAATTCAGTCGGTTGCATTTTTAGTTATCCTATTTTTTAACAATTTCAACTTTTTACATACGTTACATAACATAATTTGTGCAAGTTCAGTATAAGTTAGTCCATAGGAGTATATTGTCACACAATGGCTTCGACAAGCGTCCGACTAAGCTCACGCCGAAGTCTCAGCCAACAGTTTCCTGAGCTTATTGAAGGAAAAATATTCCCCGTTTATTTTATACGACTCACGTACCTTTCCATTGAGCAATTATAGATTTTTAATCTTGGTTTAGATGTTCAAAAAGCTTGAGTTTCCTTTCTTTAGTTTTTCTATATAAGCCTCACATTGAGCAGCTAAACCAAGATGATATTTTAAAGCGCTTTCCACTCTTGCTGTCACATACTCAATACTTTGAATTTCACGCTGCTGAGCAAAGACTTGAATCGCAGGATGTAACTGTTTTGAGCAACTTGCATCATTGCTAAAGTATTTTAACGTCTTGGTTTTGGCAAAATAAATTGCAGCAAACAATCGCCCATCTTTAAACACAATCGCTGATGAAGCATCTAAACTGCTTCCAGACCGACCTTCATAATACAGAGCCTCATCTGTTTTTAGTAAATAGGGCGCTGAGTAATTATCGAAATTAGATTGAAATTTTAGATAATCATGCTCTCACAATGTTTGAAGTTCTGTTTGGATTTTTGGATGCAAAACAATTTGAGGAATTGATGAAATATCTGAATATTGAATTAAGTCTAGTTCTTGAGCATGAGTAAAAACAGAGATCGAAAAAAGTAGAAAAAGATAATATTGATTATTCATATCAAATTTATTATTTTTATGTCCATATTGACTTACTTATGGATTGTTCATTTTATATGGACACTTATGGAGTATCGATAAGAGTAAAACCCTTTTGCATTGATTTCATAACATTTCTCCAATGGATATTTTTTTATAAGCTTTTTTCAGCTACTTAGTATTTAGCATGTTTTATGCCAGTCCTTAGCTTAGCCAATTTTACCCTAAAAAAACAGGGACTTAAAAAAAAATCATATTGAATAAAATGAGAGCAAATTAGACATTTAACGAGAAAAAATGACAAATAACGTCAACTTTACTGCTTTATTATTCATTTTTTCAGCTGTCGAATTTGATTACTTTCTAATTGTACTTAAATTGAGCGACCTATTTCACAGAAAATTTATTGTAATTTATTCAAATTTTTTTTACCGTTTATCGGAAGCTTATCTAAAAGCTTGCTATAAAGAAATTCAAGATATACAGAATCGTCTGCACATTAGTTTATTTTTCCTAAAATAACAAGTACTAATTTTGAGAAAAATTTAAAGGCTAGTTCAAAATAATCGGTTCGTTTGGCAATTCATTTTGATCATTTGAATCCGATTTCACATAGTACTGGTCCAGTACCTGTCCAATTTCAGCAACACCATTACTTACTGCTTGTAAATATTGTTTTTGCGCCAATAACAGCACAATACTCTGACAAATCGCATTCCATGTTTCAGTAGGTGTGGCATCTTTTAAACCACGGTCGATCACGATCTCAACTTTGCGCTCACACAGGTTTAAATACAGGAGTACACCACTATTGAGCTCGGTATCCCAAACCCCAAGTTCAGCAAACAATTGTTGCGCACGTAAACGGGTATTTTGATGGTAAGCTTGTGAACAGGGAATATGTCCCTCAATCACCACCTGAATTTCCCCGATATGACCTTTCTCTGCCCGTTGTACTGCTTTAGCGATGTCTAGCCGATCTTGTTTATTAAAATAACGATGCGCAGAAGACACGTAAAGAAAATGCTTAAACCAACGTTTTAGACTCGGCTGCACGTGCTCATTCAATTTCGGTTGCGTAATAATCTGCGTTGTATCCGTTTTTGTTACCATGAGCCTGATGCTCCTCCCCCGCCAAAACTACCACCGCCACCGCTATAACCACCGCCGCTGCCGCCGCCAAAACCACCGCCTCCGCCACCACGACCTCCACCAGAAAGGAAAGCCTGAAAAATCAGCTGTGCCAGTGAGGTAATCAATAAAAAGAAAATCCCGAAACCGAGTAACAGGCTCATCACTAAACCTGCACCATTCAGTAATCCTGCCGCAGCAGCGGTGACCCCCGCTGTGGCAGCACTTAAACGATTACCAACTATGAATGATCCCACTACACCCGCAATCAGGATAAATAATGCCATAGTCAAGGTATTGTCTTTGGCCTGTTGTGCTTGAATCGCTTGTTCATGCCGATCTTTCAGTTCTTGCGCGGCTTGCTGCGCAATTTCAGGGTCCAGATTGACAATGCGGCTAATTTCATCCAAGCCAGCGGAAATACCTTGTGCGTATTGGCCCTGTTTAAAATACGGGGTAATTTGATTGCGGATAATCCGACTTAGCACGACATCGGGCAGAACACCCTCTAGACCATAACCGGTCAAGATCTGGATATTACGGTCATTCACCGCAATCGCCATCAACAAACCATTGTCACGTTTGGCTGAACCCAATTGCCATTTTTCGCCCGTACGCAAAGCAAAATCAAAAATGGCTTCCTGCCCTGTAGTCGGTACGATAATGACTCCAATTTGGGCTTTACCTTGTTGATACAGGTTAAGAATTTTCTGATTAAGCTGCTGCATCTCAGCAACACTCAATACTTTGGCCTGATCAATCACTGGTTGATTTAAGGTCGGTAAACCACGGATGGATTCGCCTTCGGCCATATCATTGGTCACTTGCGGCAAGGCAGGCGTTTCAGTATTTTGAGTGGTTGATGTAGTCGTCTTATTCTTTTGCTGTTCTTGAATAATCTTAGCTGCAACCACAACATCACTTTGATCTGTTGCAGTCGCCACTTCAGCCCAAACCGTATGCTGGAAAAATAGTGCGGCAAAGACGAGGGTTAAAACAGCAAATATTTTCTGTTTCAAGTTTTGCTTAAGCACGCTCAACATACGGTTGCTCCTTACAGTTCAGAATCATTTCAACAATTAATTAAATGAAACTGTAGGTGCTTGCTGTGCAGACTGTTCCGCCTTAAAGTTTTCTTTGGTTTTCATGCCAATCACTTTTGCGGTCAGGGCTTGCGGGAACTGACGTACATAGCCATTGTAGTCCTGAACCGTGGTGATATAACGGTTACGCGCAACTGCAATACGGTTTTCTGTTCCTTCAAGCTGTGCCTGTAAATCACGGAACTGCTCATTGGCTTTTAAATCTGGATAGTTTTCTGAAACCGCGATCAAGCGAGATAGCGCGCCCGTCAATTGGCTTTGCGCCTGTTGGTATTTCTCGAAAAGTGCCGGATCTTCGAGCACTTCTTTATCAACTTTCAAGCCTGCGACATTCGAACGTGCCTGAGTGACCTCGACCAAGACTTGTTCTTCATGTTTGGCGTAGCCTTTCACCACATTCACCAAGTTTGGAACAAGGTCTGCACGGCGTTGGTATTGGTTCTGCACCTCAGACCAAGAAGCATTTACCGCTTCGTCTTTGACCTGCAAGGTATTATAGCCACAACCAGTAAATAGCAAGCTGCTGGCCAATACGGTTGCGAGTGCAGTCTGTTTGATAATTTTCATAAAAATTTATCCTCAAGTTTTTCTTTATATTTTTGCGATAATTTATTGTAATGAGATTTTTTGTCAGCTGTGTAACATTTATTAAAGTTGCTTTATGGGTATTTAAATAAAAAAGGCATCACTCAAGCAAGCTTGAAGTAATGCCGCGCTAAGCACAAACTTTATGATTTGAATTGAAATTAACTATAAATTTTAGATGCAGTTTCCTCTTGAAAACTCGCCATGCCATATTCATCGGCCATACGTGCTTTCCAGTAATTCACCAATGCACTGTAGTCATGTTTGGCAGGATGAAAATCGGCCTGATAATAAGATAAATATTCAGGAATCAATTGCAGCAACATTTTACTGAGTAAATACATGCCAAATAGATTACCGCCCAATTTCGGTAGGCTCTTCCATTTATCCTGCCAGATCAGTCGTGTGGTGGCATACAACGTCAGGCTAGCAAAACCCGTCGTCACACTGCGCATCAGTAAACGGCGAATACGGTCATCACCATACACCGCCTGATAGACATCAAAGGCCACCGAACGATGCTCAATTTCCTCAATCGCATGCCAGACCCACAGTTTCATGGCATCCTCATCCAAGGTACTGAGAATTTCAGGATGCTTAAGAATATAAGCACCGAGCATTGCAGTAAAATGCTCAAAGGCACAGGTCAAAGCCAACTGCAGTTTCGGATGAATATTTCGCAGCACATCATCACGTTTTGCCAGCCACGCCTGAAAACGATCAAGATTATAATCCTCGCGTCGCCAAGCATCATTAAACTCGGTATGCGCTTTGGAGTGCATCGCCTCCTGCCCAATGAATGCTGCAATCTGTGCTTGTAATTGTGGGTCTTGCACTTTGTCTCGAACATTGCGCACACTATTGACAAAATACTGCTCTCCAATCGGGAAAGTTGACGACAGTGCCGTGAGTAAGTGTGACATCACCGGAGAATTGGCAAAATAATGACGTTTGATTTTGTTTGGGTTAAATTGCAAACGTCGTACCGTAATCCCCAAAGCTCTGGGGCGATTTAAATAAGTTTTTTCCACATTCGCATTTGCAAGAGCCATCTCGATTGCCTGCATCATTTCCTAGACTGTGTTCGAGTATCACGCTGTAAAAAATGCATGCACAGGGCAAAAAAGCTTACAAAATTTGCCAAAACTACCAAAATGATGACTGGTCTAGATTGATGAGATCGGTGCGACACATTCTTGTTGTTTAATTTTTCTTAAGCTCCACATCGCTGCAAGGAATAGTCCTCCCATGATCGCCACCACCACATGAAATGCCAATAGCTGTGCCTGTACCATCGGATAATGCAAGCTTGTCACCGCCCATTTGATCATAAACGCAGTCAGCGTGCCCAATACCGCGATGCCAAAAGTCAGCCCAAGCTGTCTCAGCATATTCAAGATTGCTGCGGCAAAACTCGCATCAGCCTGCGATACCGTATGTAAGCTCAAAGTACTGGAACTCGGTACAATCAATCCAATGCCTGCACCCATCATGCCGCTTAAACCAATAAACAGCAGATAGGAAGAATTGCTCTGGAAACTGATCATTGCGATCAATGCAGTCCCCGAAATGAGCAAACCGATTCGAAGTAATGACAAAGCACCATAACTTTGCTGTAAGCGACCAAACCCGATGGAAACCAATGCCTGCATCAGGAATTGTGGGGCGATCAACCAACCTGCTTGGGCCGCACTTAAATGAACCTGTTCCTGATAAAACAAGGCAAACACAAATAAGGAGCTATAGCCTGCAAATCCCAGTAGAAATGAAATCAGATTAAAGCGTAAAAAAATGCGGTTATGGAATAAATGCCGTGGGATCAATGGATGCAAAGCATATTTTTGATGTCGAATAAAAATCAGAGCAAAAACTATTGAAATCAAGAAACTAAAGGCAATCAAATAACCCAGATGTGCTTGCTGAACCATGATAATGCTATAGGTTAAGGTGGCAATCGCAATCACGCTATAAATCAACCCCAAATAATCGAAACTGATTTTTTGCTGATTCGCATCTTCAGCAATACCTTTCCAGCCTAGAAACAATGCCAATAGACCAACTGGCAAATTCAACCAGAAAATACTCTGCCAGCCCAAATAATGCACCATCAATCCCCCCATCAAGGGCCCAATAATTAAGGCAAAGGCACTGAATGAGCTCCAGTTACCAATTTCCCGTGCTTTGCGATTGGCTTGGGTAAAATGATGTACGATGATGGCCAAAGTCAGTGGAATCAGCATCGCTCCCGCAATGCCCTGAATCACCCGCCCAATAATCAATATGCCAAAATCAGGTGCAGCAGCACAAATCACCGAGCCCAGAATAAAGATGATGACACCGACTAACCACAAGCGTTTACGCCCCAACCATTGGCTTAAAGCACCCACTGCTAACATCAAACTCGACATACTCAACGCATAACTATCAATCACCCATTGTAAATCGGCAAGATGGCTATTGAATTGGGCTTGAATTGCCGTTAAAGCCAGATTAACACTGCTCAAATCCACCAAGCAGAGAAAGGTACTGGTATACAGTGCCGCAATTAACAGCCGATCATTGAGTTTTGATGTCATTATTTTATCCACTCAGCAGAAATTAAAATGAGAATTATTATCATTAATAGCATAACAAGTTATTGAACACTTGTTAAAGTTTTTATTTACTTTGGCCACAACAGATAGATCGCAGATCATCAACCCTATAAAAAAGCCCAAGCACGAGGCTTGGGCTTTTGAACAACTTAAATATGCACAATAGGTTTATACGCCGAGATAATCCAAGATACCTTCAGCAGCTTGACGGCCTTCCCAGATCGCGGTGACCACCAAATCAGAACCACGAACCATATCTCCACCTGCGAAGATTTTTGGATTCGAAGTCTGGAATTTAAATTCTTGCTGTTCAGCCGCGACCACACGACCTGAACCATCTAAACTCACATTCGCACCACCGAACCAGTCTGCTGGACTTGGACGGAAACCAAAGGCCAATAATACGGCATCCGCGGGTAGAATTTCTTCAGAACCTGGAATTGGTTCAGGACTGCGACGACCACGGCTGTCTGCTTCACCCATTTGTGTAGTTACAACCTTAACACCCGTTACTTTACCATTTTCACCGACAATCTCGATTGGCTGACGGTTGAACAGGAATTTAACCCCTTCTTCATAGGCATTCTTCACTTCACGTGCAGAACCCGGCATGTTGCTTTCATCACGGCGATAAGCACAAGTTACATCATGCGCACCTTGACGTAATGAAGTACGGTTACAGTCCATCGCCGTATCACCACCACCTAGAACGATCACCTTTTTACCATCGACACTGATGTATTCGCTTGGATCTTTTTCCCAACCTTGACAACGGTTCACGTTGGCAATTAAGAAATCCAAGGCATCATAAACACCGTCAAGATCTTCACCAGGGAAACCACCTTTCATATAGGTATATGTTCCCATGCCCATGAACACGGCATCGTACTCAGCAAGTAATTGCTCAATGGTGACATCAACACCAATTTCAGTATTTAAACGGAATTCGATGCCCATCCCCGTGAAGATTTCACGGCGGCGTTTCATCACATCTTTTTCCATTTTAAATTCTGGAATACCGAAGGTTAATAGACCACCAATTTCAGGACGCTTATCAAATACAACAGGTTTAACCCCACCACGTGCCAAAATATCTGCACAACCTAGACCCGCAGGACCTGCACCAATAATGGCAACTTTTTTATTGGTCCATTTAACGCCAGACATATCTGGACGCCAGCCTAAAGCGAACGCAGTGTCATTGATGTATTTTTCTGCATTACCGATGGTAACAGCACCGAAACCATCATTCAGGGTACATGCCCCTTCGCACAGGCGGTCTTGTGGGCATACGCGACCACAAACTTCTGGCAAGGTATTGGTTTGGTGGCAAAGTTCAGCGGCTTGAAAAATTTGACCTTCCGCAATCAACTTTAACCAGTTTGGAATGTAATTATGTACTGGACATTTCCACTCACAATACGGATTACCACAGCCTAAACAACGGTGGGTCTGATTCGCCGCCACTTCCGCAGTAAAAGGTTTATAAATTTCCACAAACTCTGCCTTGCGGACAGTAATATCTTTTTTCTCTGGATCTTGGCGTGCTACATCCAGAAATTGAAAGTCATTATTAAGGCGCTCTGCCATGTCTCTCTCCGTGGGTAGGCGCAGTGATGTCCTTCACCGCTGCACCTGCCTATGTCTTTGCAGTCGTGGAATTATTGTGGATCAGCTTGAGTGGTTTTCAAAAGCGATTGTAAGTTAGCAGCTTTCGGTTTTACCAGCCAGAATTTACGACTATAGAAGTCGAACTCATTACGGATTTTGTAGGCCCAAGCACTACCTGTTTCCTTGATGTGCTCATCGAGAATACGTAGTAAGTTCTCTTTATGATCTTCCATCGCTTCTGTAGAAATACGATTCAAATCAATCAACTCATGGTTGTAGTAATCGACAAAGTCATTATCAAGGTCAAGCACATAAGCGAAACCACCGGTCATGCCTGCCCCAAAGTTATGCCCCACTTTACCCAATACTGTCACGACACCACCTGTCATATATTCACAACAGTGGTCGCCAGCGCCTTCAATCACTGCAAATGCACCTGAGTTACGAACTGCGAAACGCTCGCCCGCAGTCCCTGCAGCAAAGACTTTACCGCCCGTTGCACCGTATAAACAGGTATTCCCAATGATCGCTGTGTTTTGGGTCTGGAACGGTGAACCTTTTGGTGGGAAAATCGACACACGACCGCCCGCCATCCCTTTACCGACATAGTCGTTGGCATCACCTTCCAGTTTGATATGCAAACCACCCGCATTCCAGACACCAAGTGATTGGCCTGCAGTACCAACAAGGTTCATCACCACTGGGCTGCCTTCCATCCCCAAGTTGCCATAGCGACGCGCAATCTCACCCGAGATACGTGCACCAATCGAACGATCACAGTTCCCTACGGTGAAGTTAAATGAGCCGCCTGAACCTGCTTCAATTGCTGGTAACATCTCTGCCACCATTTTCTCCGCCAAGATACCTTTATCAAATGGTGCATTGCCTTGAACTTGGCAATATTGTGCCTTACCTTCAGCAGCAGGATGCGACGTCAATAACGCACTGAGATCAAGATGCGCGTGTTTTTCTGTTTCACCTGGTAAAACTTCAAGTAAATCGACACGACCAATCAAATCTTTCAGCGATGCAACGCCCAATGCAGCTAACCATTCACGTGTTTCTTCTGCAATAAACTTGAAGAAGTTGATCAGCATTTGTGGCTCGCCAATATAATGTTCTTGGCGCAAGTGATCCTGTTGTGTTGCCACACCCGTTGCACAGTTGTTTAAGTGACAGATCCGCAGGTATTTACAACCGAGCGCAATCATTGGGGTTGAACCGAAACCAAAGCTTTCAGCACCTAAAATCGCGGCTTTGATCACGTCTAGACCGGTTTTCAAACCACCATCGGTTTGTACTCGTACCTTGCCACGCAAGTCATTCACACGTAACGCTTGATGCGCTTCGCTGAGACCCAACTCCCATGGCGAACCCGCATGATGAATCGATGACAGTGGTGATGCAGCTGTACCACCGTCATAACCAGAAATGGTAATGAAATCGGCATAGGCTTTTGCCACACCCGCCGCAATGGTACCAACGCCCGGCTCAGATACCAGTTTTACTGAGACCATCGCTTGAGGATTAACTTGTTTCAAGTCAAAAATCAATTGCGATAAATCTTCAATCGAGTAAATATCGTGGTGCGGTGGTGGGGAAATCAAGGTCACACCCGGCACTGAGTAACGTAAACGTGCAATTAAGCCATTCACTTTACCACCTGGTAACTGACCACCTTCCCCTGGTTTTGCACCTTGCGCCACTTTAATCTGCAATACTTCAGCAGAGGTTAAATACGCAGGAGTAACACCGAAACGGCCTGATGCAATCTGTTTGATCTTCGAGTTACGGATGGTGCCATAACGCGCAGGATCTTCACCACCCTCACCCGAGTTCGAACGACCACCAATGGTGTTCATGGCAATGGCAATGGCTTCATGTGCTTCTGGTGACAATGCACCTAAAGACATGCCTGCTGAGTCAAAGCGTGGCAGAATTTCTTCAATCGTTTCAACCTGATCAATTGCAATTGAATTCGTGGTTTTTAACTTAAATAAATCACGAATAGTGGCAACTGGACGGTTATTCACTAATTCTGCATATTCTTTAAAGTCCTGGTATTGACCTGAACGTACCGCTTTATGCAATGAGTTAATCACGTCTGGATTGAACGCGTGATACTCTTTACCAAATACGAATTTAAGCAAGCCACCTTGATCAATCGGTTTACGATTTTGCCAAGCCGTGCTTGCCAATTTCTTCTGATCACTTTCCAGATCAGCAAAAGTCGCACCTTGGATACGACTTGGTACAGCAAGGAAGCATTTATCCACCACTTCTGAAGATAATCCCACCGCTTCAAACAATTGACCACCGCGATAAGAAGCAACTGTCGAAATCCCCATCTTAGAGAGAACTTTGAGTAAGCCTTTCTCAATCCCTTTACGGAAGTTAGCCTGTGCATGGATTGGGTCACCCAAAAGTTCGCCTTTTGCAACCAAGTCATTGATTACGTCATAAGCCAAGTATGGATAAACCGCGGTTGCACCAAAACCAAGTAACACAGCAAATTGATGTGGGTCACGTGCAAAACCTGTTTCGACTAAAATATTTGCATCGGTACGCAAACCGGTTTTAATTAAATGATGGTGCACAGCACCGGTTGCCAATGCAGAGTTCGCAGGTAAATAACCTTCACGCAGGTTCTTATCCGTGAGCACAATTAACGTTTTACCGTCACGAACCGCTTGAGCTGACTCTTCACAAATCCGTGCAATTGCCGCTTGCAAGCCTTCAGCTTCTGCATAGTTCAAATTGATATCAACAACGCCATAGCCTTCACGTTCTTTTTCAACATCACGAAGCTGCTGCATTTTCGAATTCGATAAGACAGGGCTTGAAATGATGATCCGATCCGCATGTTCCGGGCCTTGCTCAAACACGTTCTGTTCACGGCCTAAGCAAGTTTCCAACGACATCACGATTGATTCACGTAATGGGTCAATTGGTGGGTTAGTCACTTGCGCAAACTGCTGGCGGAAGTAGTCAGACACGTGGCGTACTTGACGAGACAATACTGCCATTGGCGTATCGTCACCCATCGAACCCACTGCTTCCTGACCACTTTCTGCGATTGGACGCAATAACTGGTCGCGCTCTTCAAATGTCACCATAAACATTTTTTGCGCTACTTTTAAGGCATCACCCGTTAAACCCTGATCAAGTAACTGCTCTTCAAGCTGCGGGTTGGCTTGTAATCGGATCGCATGGTCACGTAACCATTCACGGTAAGGACGCATATTTTTAAGATGGTTGCTGACATCTTTGGTATCCAGCACTTTGCCCGTCAAGGTATCAACCACCAGAATTTGCCCTGGACCAACACGGCCTTTAGATACCACATCTTCAGGCTCATAGCCCCATACACCAATTTCTGATGCCAGTGTAATGTAATCATTCTTGGTGATCACCCAACGCGCTGGACGCAAGCCATTACGGTCCAGCATACAGATGGCATGACGGCCATCTTGAATCACCAGACCTGCTGGGCCGTCCCATGCTTCCATATGCTTCGAGTTAAACTCATAAAAAGCACGTAGGTCTGCATCTAGAGTTTCCACGTTTTGCCATGCAGGTGGAACCAGCATTCGTAGCGCACGGAACAGGTCCATACCACCGCCCACCAAGATTTCAAGCATGTTGTCCAAGCTTGAAGAATCCGAGCCAGTACGGTTCACAATTGGATTTAACTCAGTTAAACCTGGAAGTAATGGATTTTCAAATTTTGGTGTACGTGCCAATGCCCAATTACGGTTTGCAGTAATAGTGTTGATTTCACCATTGTGCGCCAAATAACGGAACGGCTGTGCCAACGGCCAACGTGGTAAGGTATTGGTCGAAAAACGTTGGTGGAATACCACAATATGTGAGGTTAAACGTGCATCCGCCAAGTCAGTATAGAAGTCAGCAATCGCAGCTGGCATCATCAAACCTTTATAGCTGATCACTGTTGTGGCTAATGTGGTCACATAGAAAAGTGGGTCATTTTGTAATTGTTGTTCTGCACGACGGCGCGCCAAGAAGAGTTTACGGTTAAACTCAACCTCAGTTAAGCCCATTGGGCAGTTCACTAGAATTTGTTCAAATGCAGGCAATGATTGTAATGCAATCTCACCCAAGGCGTCATTATTTGTCGGTACAACACGCCATGCTGCAACAGTTAAGCCTTCGGCAGCAATTTCTTTATTCAAAATGTTTTTGGCATTTTGCGCTAAAGCAGGATCGATGTTTAGGAATACAGTTCCTGCAGCAAAAATCTCTGTCAGGTTACTCCCGAGTTTCTGCGCTTCTTCACGGAAAAACTGTTTCGGCATCGCCAATAACAATCCGCAACCATCTCCTGTCTTACCATCCGCGGCAATACCTCCACGGTGCGTCATGCAACTTAAACTGTGAATCGCAGTTTCGACCAGATGATGGCTTGATTCACCCTTCATATGGGCAATCAGACCAAAACCACAGTTATCCTTAAACTCGTCAGGCTGATATAAACCTTGAGCGGGAGCTACAGTATTAGGCGATGGCATGTGCATAGCGTACCCTTCTTTAACATGGCTCTTTCGAGCAACAAACAATCAATTCATTTTCTGCGATATTGCCGAGCAACTCATATAAAGTTCAATGCTTCGCGAAAACATTTTTCATGGCGGATTTGCAATATACGCCTTTCTTGTCCCAGACGCAGCGCAATTCGCCATATAAAGTGTTTTCAGTTATTACACCCTCACAAATGTTTGTAAAGCACAAAAACTTTCCATTTCACTAAACTAATGAATCATTTAGTACCAAAAGGAGTAATGAGCAGACAAATTAGCACCACAAAAAAGCAAAAAACATGCCATATAGGCATGTTTTTACTAAATCATTAAAAAAGTTAAAATAACATCAGAATATTTAGCGTTAAGGGCTCATTTTTGCGCACAAAAATGCACCAAAAGATCTCATGATGCTATAAAAGGAAACATCTTTGAACCATAATGGTGCAATTTTAATTAAATGGATCACTCACTTCTCTTTTTGGAGCATCTGAATTTTCTTTTATTTTCTCAGTAGTTGCAGGGGGTTTAGGCGCCGATTGGCTTTGCTTGACATTCACCACATTGCCCTGTGCATCACGCTGAGTCACTGTCGTTTTTACTGTGGAGGATGTGTCTGTTGTCCGCGGCGTACTTGTAGATTGTGAACCACTGCCGATCAGCAGACTTTCATCTACACGTGGCAATGCTGCGGGTCTTAACTGTACCGCATATAGCTGATTGGTCGCCGACTTCATTTCATCAGAACCCAAGTCATTTACCAAAGCTGCATAGCTTGATAATTGATGTGCTGTAGGGTGAATTGATTCAGGTAATGCTAAATTCAACTGCGACAATTGACGGTTAGCGTCTTCTGCACTGGCAAATACTCCATAAGCTAAAACGTATTGTTCAGCCTGATCTTCGCCACTTAAACGGAAATATACAAATTTTCTGCGGTCTTCACGATTGAGCAAAAAGTTTTTCACAATCGCCTCATCCGAACTACGGAAAATTTCCATCGTCCATTGGCGTTGATTTTCTTTGATAAACTTAGTTCCACGAAATTCAGGTGCATGCTCACTAGACACCACAACACGCGTGGTTAAGTCCAATGGTTTTACTTCATCGGAAAGTGCACCAAGATGCGTGGTTGCCGCTACTTTTTCTGGCTGAATTTGAATTTGTGCATCCGTTTCAACTGGCTGCGCCTCTTTGACCAGCGCATTACTATCTGTAACACCCCAGAATATCAATGCAGCAATTAAACACGCTAGCGCAAAAACGAGCCAGCTATACTGTTGAATATTTTGCCAAATTGATCGTGATACAGCCATGCTTTTCCCAAATGATTAATTATGCAGTTTGATTTGCAAGAATAGATTGTTTCATCAGCTCAATATCAAAGTCTTTGGTAATCGTCGCTTGCCCCAACTCCTTCAACAGAACCAGACGTAATTGACCATTTAAAACTTTTTTATCGTGCGACATATAAGCCAAGAATTCATCTAATGGAATTTGCGGACATGATATCGGTAAATGAGCGCGTTGAATGATATTTTTTGTACGTTGTAATGCTTCAACTGAAATCCAGCCCAAACGCTGTGACAAATCTGCCGCCATCACCATTCCTGTGGCAACAGCCTCTCCATGTAACCATGTCCCATAGCCGAGGTAAGATTCAATCGCATGCCCAAAAGTATGTCCAAGATTGAGCAAAGCGCGCTCACCTTGTTCTTTTTCGTCATTCGCGACAATACGTGCTTTGTGCGCACATGAACGATAAACTGCTTCCGCCAACAAATCCGGATTTCGAGCAAGTAAAGCATCCATGTTCTGCTCTAACCATTCAAGAAAATCAATATCTCCAAGCAAGGCATATTTTATCACTTCAGCCAAACCTGCGGAAAGCTCACGATCTGGCAAAGTATCCAGTTGAGCCATATCCGCAAGCACCACTTGCGGTTGCTGAAAAGCACCCAGCATATTTTTACCCAAGGGGTGATTAATGCCCGTCTTCCCCCCGACACTCGAATCTACTTGCGATAATAAAGTTGTCGGCACTTGTACAAAATATACACCTCGCTGGAAACAGGCAGAGGCAAAGCCTGCCATATCACCAATAACACCGCCTCCCAATGCGAGTACGGTACAATCGCGATTAAACCCAGCTTCCAGTAACGCATCAAAAATGAGATTCAGATGCTGAATGTCTTTATATTTTTCGCCATCTGGCAAAATGCACTGTGCAACTTGTTTATCCAACTGAGCCAAAGCATCGGCATAATGCTGTAGGTATAAAGGCGCTACCGTTGTATTCGAAACCAGCATCACCTGACGTCCATGCAGATAGGGTTCAAGTAATGTTTTTGGATCTAAATGACTACCAATAAAAATCGGATAACGACGATCACCTAACTCAACATGTAACGTTTGCATAAACTTAGACCAACCAAAGACTATTTAACTTGTTTCGATAAAATAACGTGCAAAATACGTTGTGCCAGATCTCGCGCTGCCCCTTGATTTGTTTCAATGACATGATGCGCAACTTCACGATACAAAGGATCGCGTATGGCCAGTAAATCACGTAATTTTTGCTCTGGATTTTCGACTTGTAATAATGGGCGATTCTTATCGCGATAGGTCCGCTGTAATTGCAGTTCTACAGGTGTATAGAGATAAACAACGATACCGCGCTGTTTTAAGAATTCACGATTTTTGGATTGTGTAATCGCACCACCACCTGTCGCCAATACCAACAAAGAACGGGAGGTGAGATCATTTAATACATTGGTTTCACGTAAACGAAATCCAACTTCCCCTTCTTTTTCAAAAATCCATGGAATGGTCGCACCGGTTTTGCGCTCAATTTCGTGATCACTATCGATAAAATCACGACCTAACAATTCTGCTAAATGCCGACCTACTGTTGTTTTTCCTGCCCCCATTGGCCCTACCAAATAGATATTTGGCAGGGTTTCAAACGCTTTGCTTGGCAACGCGCCACCTATATTCATTGCGATTATTGAAAATATATTAATGATTTCTGGTCAAAGTGTCATTAACAATTCTCGGTGTCACAAAAATAAGTAACTCTCGTTTATTATCCGTTTTAAGGTCACGACGGAATAAGCGCCCCACGTATGGCAGATCACCCAGGAAAGGCACTTTCACCTGTGAACTGACATTTTCCTGTTCAAAAATACCACCTAGAACCACCGTTTCTCCATTATCCACCAGAACATTGGTATCAATCTGGTTTTTATTAATTGTCAACTGGCCCGTTGGTGTTGGTGTACTTTGTGAATCTTTGGTAATGTTCAGCTTCATCATTACCTTACCATCTGGGGTAATACTTGGTGTGACATCAAGGCTGAGTGTTGCATCAATAAATTCGGTTTTAGGTACAGCATTGGCACCGCCGCCCGTAGAAGAGGTATAAGGAATTTTCTTACCTGATTCAATTTTTGCTGGTTGCTTATCCGCAGTCATCACTTTTGGCGTCGAAATCACTTCCCCATAACCATCTGCTTGCACAGCAGACAACTCAAGGTCCAACATAAAATCAGACAAGCTAATTAAACCGAAAGCAATACGGCTTGCACCAGGAGTTACCGCACCCAAATCGACATTCAGGTTATCCGGACGTTCAATTTCATATTTCCAGCCCCCCGTATCGCTATCTTTCTCAGGCTTTCTTAAGTTCCATAAAGTTGTATTACTACCACCCACCAACAGGTCATTATTTTTGGTAATCCCTTGAGACAGAATCCCCCACTTCACTCCCATTTCTTTGGTGAAATCTGTACTGGCGCTGACAATGCGTGCCTCAATCATCACCTGTTTAACCGACACATCGAGCAAATCAACCATTTTGCGGATTTGATCAATTTTTTGAGAAGTATCGTTCACAATAAGCGTATTGGTTCGAGGATCAACGGAAATGGTTCCTCGTGGACTCAGCAATCCACCTGTCAAAGTATCGTTACTGACAGAGCCTGAAGAAGGACTATTACTGTTATTATTTACATTTTTTCCTTGTGTAATCAGTTTTTCAAGATCCGTCGCTTTGGCATAATTTAATTTAATATATTCGGTTTGTAACGGTGCCAATTTTACACTCTGTGCAACGGCTTTGGCTTCTTCCTCTTCTGCTTTAATCAGTTCAGAAACAGGCGCAATCCAGATCACATTACCATTACGGCGCTTATCCAGATTTTTGGTCTTTAATACAATATCAAGTGCCTGATCCCAAGGTACATCTTTGAGGCGTAAGGTAATATTACCTTGTACCGTATCGGCTGCCACCATATTGATGCCGGTAAAGTCGGCCAATAACTGCAATACTCGACGCACTTCAATATCTTGGAAATCCAGAGAAATCTTATTCCCCGTATAGGTTTGTGCCTTGGCTTTGGTTGGAGAGTTGTCTACAGGACGTTTCAAACTAATAGTCAATTTATTCTCTGCCTGATAAGCCATATATTCATAGCTCCCTGCAGATTGAATGGTAATCACACCATTGCCCTTGTCGTTATAAGCATCCACACTCGCGACCGGAGTGGCAAAATCATTGGTATTTAAACGACGAGCCAAATGGGTTGGGATCTTATTCCCCATGGTTCGGACGACAATTTTACTCCCTTGCTGCTGTACATCGACAGGCGTATTATTTCCCAACAAATCAATGACGACCAAACCTTCACCTTGGCTTCCTCGCTGGAAACCAATATTTGAAACCCCCTGTTGTAGCTGACGTGTAACAACCGATGCTGCATTCACATTAGGCTTTGCAGAATTAATTTTGAGAACAAAGGTATTTCCCTCAACACGGGTCGTAAATGCACCTGCATCTTTTAAATTCACAATCACACGAGAACGTTGGTCATCTGATGCAACTTCCACTGAACTGGCTTCAGCTGTAGATACGGGAATTGAATTTTGTTTTAAACTCTGTTGCGCTTTATCAAAATCCAGAATCAAACGAGCAGGCTGCTCGAGTTGATAAGCTTGCGGCTGTGGAGGTAGACCATTAAACATCACACGAATTTCTGTGCCTTGATCGGCCAAGCTCATTGGTACGATATTGGTCATGCTGACTTGTGCTGATGCCACTTGCATCACCGCAATCGCAACAGCAGCCATAGAAAATTGACGGAATGCATGATTCATGGTCTTCGCTTCCCCAAATAAAGAATCTTTAAACTGTTTTTTCATTGTTATTCCCTTAATCTTACGGCGCTGGCCCAATTAGAACGAGTGTGCGAGGTCTTTCGACATAACCTTCTCGTCCATCAGGTACAATTTCCACCAAATCAATTTGGGTTGGACTAATTTTAATAATACGTCCTTGATTCATCCCCAAATAACTGCCGACTTGTACACGTTCAATCTGACCATCTGGTGTTTGGATCAGCGCAATGGTGTCATTGCTTTTACCACGCATACTGCCTTTCATATTCAGCGACTCCAGTGCATAAGCTTCGAGTGGCTGTGGCTGGCGGTTAAAGTTCGGATAAACACGTTTACCGGCCATAATCTTTAATTCAGCAGCCAGCGAGCTCGGCATAAATGGGCTTTTCAACTGATGGGCTGAATAATTAAATAAAGGCACAGGCGTAAATACCGGTGCAGGCTCAATCGGCAGCGGCGGCTGATTACGAATTTCTGCCATCTTTTGATTGACTGCATCAATACGAGAATCACAACCGACAAGGCTTACCCCAATTAAAAAGCCAAGTAATAATTTATAGTTATTCACTACTATTTTCCTCCTTGTGCAGGTGGAGTAGTTGCTGTTTGAGCGGCTGGTGTCCCCGCAGCATTATTAGCTTGATCATCCGTGCCAACATAACGATAGGTTTTTGCCTTAACCGTATAATTCACCACAGGAATATCAGATTTTTTCTGTGTATCTTCTTTTGCTTCAACAGTAAAGTCATGCAAAGTTACAATACGCGGTAAAGCGGCAATACCCGTTACAAATGAGCCAAAAGCATGATAATCCCCTGTCGCATCAATACTGATTGGCTGCTCAATAAAGAACTCTTGCTTGACCTCATTCTCTAAACGGATATTTTTAAATTTCAGTCCAGAGTTCACCCCTGTCAAGTTAATATCTTCAACCAGACTTGGAATTTCCGTTTCTTTTGGCAACTGTTCTAACTGTTGATTAAAATTGGCTTCCATTTCCTGAAGCTGTACTTGGTATTGCTGCAAGTTACGTAGCTTTGAGTCTTTTTCTTTAAACTCATTTAATAAACTTTGCTCTTTGGCTTGTTCATTATCAATCGACTCCAACTGAGACTTAATCACCAAAAAATAACCCAGCGCAGCAACAGCCAAGAAAATAAAAATCCAGCAAGTAATTTTGACGGATAATGGCCAACTACCATAATTATTCATATCCAGCGTATTGAATTGCTGGAAAAATTGATCTACCGTCATTTTCTTTTTCTTGGTAACAACGGTATCTTGATTCAGATCCTCTGATTTATCTAGGCTCATTTTGCTACCCCGACTACCCCTGATGCCGCTGGTTCTGAGGTTGGTGCAGCCTCAGCCGTTGTACCAAGCTCACCCAAATCTACAGTGACGACAAAACTGCCATAATTCTCCTCAACCCGAGGCACCAAAGAACTGGCTGTTTTATCTTTATTCTTGTTTTCATCCACAGCAAGGAAGGAGTTCATAAAGGCATTTCGATACCATGGAGAAGCTTCCAGATTACGCAACAGTTCCGCCACGGTATTTGGACTTTCTGCCTTCCCTTCAATGCTAAATTTATCACCGGTACGGCTGAACTTGGTTAAATACATGGTGGGTGGCGTGACACGTACCAACTCATCCACCAAACGTACCGTAACTGGACGTTGACCTTGTAAGCCTTGAATCAACTTCATCCTTTCAATAATGGCATTACGGCGTTCCTGCAAGCCATCCAATGCTTTCAATTGCGTATCCAAATTCTGATTGGTACTCACAATCAACTGATTGGCTTGCTCTTGATCACTCAATTTATGATCAAAATACACCCATCCTGAAAAAACCGATGCGACCCCCAATGCAGCAACCCCAACACAAAAGACAATAAACTGTTTCTTTTTTTGTTCTCTTAGCTCGTCACGCCAAGGGAGTAAGTTAATCTTTGCCATTAATCAAAACTCCTCAATGCCAAACCACATGCGACCATCAAAGAAGACGCATCGTTTTCAATTTTTTTAATATCAATTTGGGGAGAGAAACCCATTTGTAGAAATGGATTGGCAATCGTGACGCGGTAACCGAGTTTTTGCTGTAATAGCTTGGCTAGACCTGGAATATTGGCATTTCCACCCGCCAACAGGATATGATCAATTTCATTAAATTGAGACGATGAAAAGAAGAATTGCAGTGAACGTGCTGCTTGTTGAACCACAGCATCCAAGAACGGTTCAAGCACTTCGGTATCATAATCATCAGGCAAAGTGCGCTCTTTCTTGGCACGACCTGCCTCTTCAAAAGAAAGGCCATAACGGGTCTGAACATCCTGTGTCAGCTGACGACCACCAAACACTTGCTCACGGGTATAGATAATCTTGCCTTTTTGCATCACAGACAACGTGGTCATGGTATGGCCAATATCTAAAATACCGACAGTATTCGCACCCATTGGCAACGTATCTGCAAATACACTAAACGCTCGCTCCATCGCGTAGCTTTCAACTTCAGCAATTTTGGCAGTTAAACCGGCAAGTTCAAGTACTTCTACGCGTGTATCCACATTCTCGGTACGAGTCGCGACCAAGAGTACATTGACCCGATTCTGATTCGCCAGACGATCAGATAAAACCTCAAAATCAAGACTGACTTCATCTAATGGAAACGGGATATATTGCTCAGCATCCATCCGAATCTGAACTTCTCGTTCTTCATCAGACATATCCGCATCCATTTCAATGATCTTGTTGATCACCATAGATGTCGGGACGGCTATAGCGACATTGGTGGTGTGAGGATTTGCAAGGTTAACTACTCTCTCAAGCGCATCCCCTACCGCCTCTGGATTCAATATGCTTTTTTCCACGACACTGCTTTCAGGCAATGGCATCACTGCATAGCTTTCAACCCAATATCTACCGTTCTTTACAGAGAGCTCCAATAACTTAACAGTTGTCGAACTAATATCGACACCCACTAACCCCTTATTTGGTTTACGATATAACCTGAGCACAGTACTTTCCTATTATTTTTTTATCCCCAAAAAATACAACATACTAATTTAGTTTTGGTCTTTAATTGATACGGATACAATAACTCATCTAACAATCCGCATGTCTAAAGGATATACTGACCACAATTAGTTTGCCATTCGCTCTTATTAAAACTTACTTATTATGAAAAAGCTATCCAGTTCTGGTATTGTTCGCCCATTTTTTTTGATCGTTATTATTATCTTAGTCTCACTTCCAATGGGATTTTATGGCATGTATCTCTATCTTGCACCTTCGCTGCCAGATATGAGTTCACTCAAAAAGGCGCCGTTATTAAAACCATTGCAAGTCTATACGACGGATAACCAGCTGATTGCAGAATATGGTGGGAAATTATCCATTCCTGTTAAGTATGAACAGATCCCGCCAACCTTTATTCATGGTTTTCTCGCAGCCGAGGATTCTTCTTTTTTTGAACATAATGGGATTAGTTTTAAAGGGCTTGGGCGAGCACTTACTGAATCTGTTACTGGGTCTGATGTCCAAACTGGGGGCTCGACCATTACCATGCAGGTGGCGAAAAACTATTATTTAAGTCCAGACCGAACTCTTCGACGCAAACTAACCGAAGTGTTTCTAGCACGTAAAATCGAGCAAAACTTAACAAAACAGGAAATTCTGACCGCTTACGTCAATAAAATTTTCTTAGGTAAAAATGCCTATGGAATTGCGGCAGCTGCACGGGTCTATTACAACAAAAACCTGAATGAACTGACCACCGCACAAATGGCCATGATCGCGGGCCTTCCTAAAGCACCTTCAAAATATAATCCTGTGGTTAATCCAGAGCGAGCGCTAGAACGCCGCAACTGGATTTTAGGTCGCATGCTACAGCTGGGCTATATCAACCAAAACCAATACCAGCAAGCAGTCGCAGAACCAATCAATTTAAATATGGTTGATCGTTCCGTCAGCAATGTCTTCCCCTATGTCGGTGAAATGGTCCGTTCAGAACTGGTCGAACATTTTGGCGAACAAGCCGTCGATTCAGGTTATAAGGTTTACACTACCATTGACAGCAAACGCCAGCGTTATGCTGAGCAAGCAATTCAAGATGGTTTGGAAGCCTACGATCGTCGTCATGGCTGGCGTGGTCCTGAGGCTCATGATAAACCGTTGAAGCAATTTATTGCTTATGCCAATACCTATCCTGCACAAGTGATCAAGGTCAATAACAATTCTTTTGATGCCTTAATGCAAGATGGCTCAACCGTGACGGTGAACTGGTCAGGGATGTCATGGGTGCGCCCTTACCGCAATGCAAATAGTGTCGGCGGTGCGCCATCGAATGCCTCTCAGATTGTTAAAGTCAAAGATATCATTCGCCTACGTCCAAATGAAGGCAAAACCGTTTGGTCACTGGTTCAGGTTCCTAAAGTCCAGGGGCAGCTCATTGCCATCAACCCAAATGATGGCGCGATTGAAGCTGTTGTAGGCGGCTATAACTTTTATCAATCTAAATTCAACCGCGCAATACAAGGCTGGAGACAGCCTGGTTCAACCATTAAACCCTTTGTGTATGCATTGGCACTAGAGCGTGGCATGACCCCGTATAGCATGGTCAATGACAGCCCGATTACCATTGGTAAATGGTCTCCAAGAAACTCGGATGGCCGCTACCTTGGCATGATTCCTCTACGCCGTGCGCTTTATTTATCTCGAAATACGGTGTCTGTGCGTTTATTACAAAATGTCGGCATCGAACGTACGCGTCAATTGTTTATGGATTTTGGTTTACAAGAAGACCAAATCCCGCGTAACTATACCATTGCTTTGGGAACACCTCAGGTACTCCCTGTACAAATGGCAACAGGCTATGCCACTTTTGCGAATGGTGGTTATCGTATTCAGCCACACTTTATTAAACGTATTGAAGATGCTTCAGGCAAAGTGATTTATGAAGCGAAGCCTGAATATGCATGTATTCCATGTATTAGCAATCCAAATACCAATACAGAACAGCAAACTGCAGAAACAGACAAAGATAAAAATAAATCCAAAGATCAGGTCACAGACATCACCAATCAAAACCTAGATCAAGATGGTGCTGCTTCTGAGGCACAACTGGTGGCAGCGGATACAACACAGGCAACCAAAACCAATAGCGATTACCGTCAAGCACAACGCATTTTAAAATCAAGCTCAGCCTATGACATGGCCAACATCTTGCGTGATGTAATCCAGCATGGTACGGGTCGGGCAGCATTGAAAATTGGCCGTGATGACTTAGGCGGTAAGACAGGAACCACCAATGATGCCAAAGATGCATGGTTCGCAGGCTTTAATGGCAACTTAGTTGCGATTGCTTGGGTCGGTTTTGATCAACCACGTACCCTTGGTCGTCGTGAATATGGTGGCGTTGCTGCACTTCCAATCTGGACCAACTTTATGGGTCAGTCTTTAAAAGACACACCATCCGCATGGGTTCGTCTGGATAAAGATGCCAAAGATCCAATCTCTCGTGATAAGTTGCAAATCCAGCAAAGCGAAGATAAAAAGGAATATCGCGCCTCTCCGCCATTGGCTCGTCCACTTTATCGCCCTGCACCACCAGCACCAACACGTTCTGTACAAAATGACTTTTCAGACTTACCTGGAACACCAGCAACGCCTGACGAACAACCAATTGAGCCTGCTAAAAAACAACCACCAGCAATGGGGTCAAACTCAAAAACTCAGACCCCACCGCCACCTAAAGAAAAGGACGGTATTGAGCATTTGATTAATCAGATCCAGTAAATAAAAAACAAGCCATCAAATTGATGGCTTGTTTTTTTTCTGAAACAGATAAATTTGAAAAGCAGCAGTCACCTCAAAGGTCTGTGCTTGCTCCAGTGCTTTACGTCGCTCAGGATTCGCTTTATATGCATAAGGGGTCATCGCGATTAAGTTCTTTAAAGCCTGTTGTTCCAATTGCATTGGCGCTTCAACAATTTGAGCCTGTTTTAATTCAAACTGAGCCTCCAACTGCTGCACAAACTTCTGCGGCTCATGTAAATTGACTTGTTCAAACAGGGCTTCACGTAAATCGAAAAGATGCCTTGGTGCAGGTGTGACTACGATTAGGTAGCCATCATCAGCTAAGACTCTAACGATTTCATCTTGTGGAATGGGACTAAATAAGCTGGTACAGAGATCCATCGAGTGATCCTGAACGGGCAATGTTGCCCCTGTTCCCACAACCCAAGTCACTTTTGTATTTAATTTCGCAGCACGTTGTACCGCAGTTTTGGCAATATCCACACCAATACACTGCTGAGTATGTGCTTGCATGGCACTGGTATAATATCCCTCACCACAACCAATATCCAAAACAGCGCGTGGTTGGAGCTGCTGCAATAATGCAACAACGGCTTGTTGTAGCGGCTGATAAAAGCCAGCTTGCAGGAACTCACGGCGTGCCAATACCGACTCAGCTGTATCTCCTGGGTTCTTGCTATGCTTGTGTTGTACTACATGCAAATTGACATAGCCTTGTTTGGCAACATCATAATGATGCCCTGTTTCGCATTGCCAAGAATTCGCGACCAAATTCAAGGCTTGGCGACAAACAGGACACATCAATAAACTCATCTATTTTCTCCAAACATAAAAAAAGCTGGTCATCACCAGCTTCTTTCTTGAATCATGGTTTAACGTAATTTTAGCGTCATTAGACCCAATACAACGAGGAAAATGGTAATAATCCAGAAGCGGATAACCACTTGCGTCTCTTTCCAGCCTTGCTTTTCATAGTGGTGGTGTAAAGGTGCCATCAAGAATACGCGCTTATTACGCATACGTAATGAACCGATTTGCAAGAAGACCGAAATTGCTTCCATCACAAAAACACCGCCCATAATGGCAAATACGATTTCCTGACGAACCATTACCGCAATCGTGCCAAGCATGGCTCCAAGTGCCAATGCACCCACATCCCCCATAAATACTTGGGCTGGATGTGCATTGTACCAGAGGAAGGCTAAACCAGCACCGACCATAGCAGAGCAGATTACCACCAGTTCCGAGGTATATTTTACATAAGGAATATGCAGATATTCAGCAAAACGAATATCGCCTGATAGATAAGCAAATACCCCTAAACCGGCTGCCACCATCACAATCGGCATAATCGCCAAACCATCCAGACCATCGGTCAAGTTGACCGCATTGGAGGCACCATTAATAACAAGATAAGTGAAGCCAATAAAAGCTAAACCGAATGGCACAGCCGAAAGTGGAATGGACAGATTCTTAAAGAACGGGATCAGTAGATCCAGCATATCTGCCGTATGCTGAAGACTATCTTGTTGTTTCGCAATTAGATATAAGGCAATGCCTGCACCCAAAGATGCCACTGAAGTCCAGAAAAATTTCTTACGCGCTGGCAAACCTGCATTGTCTTTATAACGGACTTTAATCCAGTCATCCGCCCAACCCACTGCACCAAATACCACCATCACGCCGAGCACAATCCAGACATAAGGATTGGATAGATCAGCCCACAACAAGGTACTGATCCCAATCGAAAGCAGGATTAAAATACCGCCCATGGTTGGTGTCCCCATTTTCTTGGCATGGTTTTCAGGTGCAAACGAGCTCACCGCCTGACCATATTTTAATGCTTGTAATTTACGAATCATCACTGGCCCTAAAACCAGCCCGATCGTCAAGGCAGTCAGTAAACTCAACAAAGAGCGCAATGTTAAATAACGAACAACCTGAAACGAACTGTTATAGCCCGCCAATTGCTCAAATAACCATAACAACATTTAAATTTTCTCCATCAAGTCAGTCATCAACGTTTCCATATGGGTATAACGAGACCCCTTGAACAGGAAACTCATTGACTGGGGTTGATGTGTTTGGACTAAATTAATTAAAAACGGCAATGCATCTGCTTGAGAAGCAAAAGCATGTAACTTTTCCGCATGGCTGGAACCCTGTTCAGCAGCTGCAGCAAACTCACCGACGACAATCAATTGATCTAAAGGCAAAGCGGTTAAGTCTTTCCCCAGATCATGGTGTTCTTGCCAACTACTTTCACCTAACTCCCCGATATCTCCCATCACCATGACTTTTAAGCCTTGCTGTTGCAGCAAAACCTGTGCCGCTGCACGCATAGACGTTGGATTTGCATTATAAGTATCATCAATAAATAGATGATTTTGGTGTTGAATAAAGTTCAAACGACCTTTTGCCCCTTGTGCCTGTTCCAAACCTTGCACAATATCATCCAGTGCAATGCCGATTGCCAAGGCAAATGCGGTCGCTGCTGCTGCATTCTGTACATTATGGGCACCTGCAAAAGGTAAATTCACCACGCGTACGCCTTGTGGCGTATGCAGTTTAAATTGTGCAGATTGGGGATGTAACTGAATCTCAGTTGTATAAACATCCCCTCCATGACCAAAACTTAAAATTGAATGTGATTGCGCATTTGCACAGATACGTGCTGCATAATCATCCTGCGCAGGAACAATCGCAGTGCCTTGCGGTAAGATATGCGCATAAATCTCGGACTTGGCACGACAAATGCCATCACGACCACCAAACTCACCGAGATGTGCTGTGCCAATATTTAAAATACCTGCCACATGCGGTTGAACCAGATCCGAGGTATAATCAATTTCGCCTTGATGACTGGCACCCAGTTCCATTACCGCATATTGATGCTCTGGACGTAACTCAAGTAGCATCATCGGTACACCCAAATCATTATTGAGGTTGCCGCGGGTAATTAAGGTCGGGGCCAGACGGGATAATATGCTACCAAGCATTTCCTTGGTGGTGGTTTTACCACTACTGCCTGTCAGAGCAATCACTTTCAGTTGCGGATTCTGTTGACGGCGATAAGCACCAAGCTGCCCCAAAGCCAAGCGGGTATCTTTTACGATTAACTGTGCAATATTTGCATCGATCGGGTGCTCTACGATCGCAATTTGACACCCTTGCGTTGCCACTTGCGCCACAAAATTATGCGCATCAAAACGCTCACCTTTTAAGGCAAGAAAAGCATCACCGGCTTCTGCATGACGTGAGTCGGTTAAAATACGCTTAATTTCACCCTGAGGCAGATTTTGCTTGTACCACTCACCTTGAGTCGCCTGCTGTAATTGTTCTGCTGTCCAAGGTTGTAATGGAACGGTATTGGTGGTTGAAGTATGCATACGCTTTTTTACCTTTTAAACCTATTGCGCAGAATAAGCTGAATCGACAGCATGAAGCTTTGTTGCAATGGCAGACTGCACCTCCACCACATCATCAAACCAATGACGGACCCCATCAATTTCTTGATAGTTCTCATGCCCTTTACCTGCAATCACGACAATATCTCCCGCTTGCGCCTGAGCCACCACAAATTTAATCGCTTCACGACGATCATGAATTTCATGCATCACATGTTGTACAAAGTTGATGCCTTGTTTCATATCTGCAAAAATCTGTTCAGGATTTTCAGTTCGTGGATTGTCTGATGTGAGAATCACAGGATTGGCATGATCAAGCGCAGCCTGCGTCATCAAAGGACGTTTACCCCGATCACGATCACCACCACAACCAAAGACAGCCCAAAGCTGACCCGTAACGTGGCGCTTTAGCGTGGTCAGCACTTGGATCAAGGCATCTGGGGTGTGTGCATAATCCACTACAAACAAACGCGATGCATCTTGGATCACCTGCATGCGGCCTGGAGCACCTTTAAGCTGAGGCACAAACTGAATCAGATCAGCCAAGGCAAAACCTGCATACTCAGCCGCAATCAAACTTGCCAGTAAGTTCTCAACATTAAACTGTCCAAGTAATGGACTTTGTACTACATACGAACCGCTTGGGCTGATCAGGCTAAAACTTGCTCCACTCAGACGATACTGTAAGTCCGCAATATGATAATCCGCTGTCGCTTGCGTTAAGGAATACGTCAAAATTTTAGGTTGTGCTGGATTGGCTCTCGCCGCCGCCAACATCAGAGCCCCATGTTCATCATCCAGATTAATGACCACAGCTTTTAAAGTCGTAAACTTGAATAACAAAGCTTTGGCTTCAGCATAGGCGTCTAAAGTGCCATGATAATCCAGATGGTCGCGACTTAAATTGCTATATACTGCAATTTCGAGTTCACAGCCATTCAGGCGGCCTTGCTCCAAACCATGTGAGCTGGCTTCCAATGCAACAAAACTCGCCCCTTGTTTGGCATAGTCATGTAGTGCCTGTTGCAATTGCAATGCATCTAAGGTGGTATGCGTTGATGGGGTTAAATCTGGCAAAATACCATTGCCCGTTGTTCCCATTACAGCACAACCTTGCCCTTGTGAGCTGACCAATTCCGCAATTAAACGAGAAATGGTGGTTTTACCATTGGTTCCTGTCACTGCAATGCCTCGCAATGGCACAACAGGATCAAGCGCTTGCAGATATTGCTTTTGCCATTCACCCATTCGATAACGAACATCTGAACAGACCCATTCCCTATCTAGCCCCAATTCAACTTCACTAATAATCGCCAATGCACCTGCATTTAAGGCATTTTGTGCAAACTGACGAGTTTTTTCAGGTTGGCTATAACTACTTAGGACAATAAAAATTTGCCCTGTGCTGACTTTGCGACTATCCAGACAAAACCCTGTAAAAGGTTGCGTATACCAAGCCGCATCGATATTGATCGGATGTATCTGTTGAAAACTAATCGACATAATCTACCTACGGATTGGATTTTATAGAAGTATCAAGTGGCTTATCTAAAGGCACATTCAGCAGACGCAATGATTCTTGCATGATTCTTGCAAAGACTGGAGCAGCAACAAGACCACCGTAATAACGTCCTTGCGGATTTTCCACCACTACAATCATGGCCAGACGCGGATCACTGATCGGGGCAACCCCAGCAAACAAAGCACGATATTCATTGTTTGAATACCCTTTACGGTCTGCACGCAATTTATGTGCAGTTCCTGTTTTACCCCCGACACGATAACCTGGAATCACTGCTTGCTTTGCGGTTCCGCCTGGCATAGTCACTTGCTCAAGCATCGTTAAGACTTGATCCGCTATTTTAGGTGCAAGAACCTGCTTGCCCTCAGGGGCTTTATCTAATTTACGCAGACTCAATGGCATTTGCACACCATGATTGGCCAGCATGGCATAGCCTTGTGCAACCTGCAAAATAGTCGCATTCAAACCATAGCCATAGGCCATCGTACCCAATTGAGAAGGATTCAGCTTGTCACCCGAGTACAATAAACCTGCACTTTCACCCGGGAATTTGACCGCCGAACGTTGACCAAAGCCTGCACGTCTAAAGAAGGACGGCACCGTGTCTTTGGGCAGAGATAGCGCAATTTTAGCCGAGCCTACGTTCGAAGATTTAATGATTACCCCTGAAACCGTTAATGCACCATAGTTATGTGTATCACGGATAGTATGCCAGCCTAAACGCATTGAGCCGGGTGAAGTATTAACAATAGTGTTCGGCGTATATTTACCACTTTCCAACGCTGCTGCAACTGTAAATGGCTTCATGGTCGAACCTGGTTCAAACATGTCAATCGCACCACGGTTACGCATGGCGTCTTTATTATTGAGACCATTTTTGTCGTTCGGGTTGTACGATGGCCAACTGGTCATTGCCAAAATCTCACCCGTTTTCACATCAACCGCAATCGCAGTCGCCGAACGTGCATTATTGGCGACACCTGCTGCAGTCAATTCACGATACATGATATATTGCAGACGTGAATCGATGCTCAGGGTGACATTTTCACCTGATTCTACTTCTTTAATTACTTCTGAGACTTTAAGGCGGTTGCCTTTTTTATCACGAATGATTTTCTGCTCGCCATCCACTCCAGACAACTGTTTATTCAGTTGCATTTCCAAGCCTTCGATCCCCACCCCTTCACTATTGGTCAAACCAATAATCTGTGCATTTGGTTGCGGTTGCGGGTAATAGCGCTTGTAACTTTTCTCGGCATATACCCCTTGGAAATTACGCTTGGTAATTAAATCTGCTTGCTGCGGTGGAATTTCTTTTTGTAGCACCAAATAACGTGAGCGTGGACGTGCCTGCATTTGTTTTTTCAAATCCGCACGGTCAACACCAACAGCATCTGCCAACTCATCCAGATTTAAATTTTTATCGGGCAATTGACGTTTTAATTTACGGTTATTTGGATCTTTTTTTAGCTCAGCAGTAATTTCATCAAATTGCTGCTTAGTCTCCCAATAGTCTCTTGGATCAATCACAATTTTCATGATTGGCGTGCTAATCGCTAAAGGAACACCGTGCCGATCACTGATCACGCCACGCATCGCTTCTAAGCGTTCGGTGCGTAAAATATTGGCATTGGCTTTATTTTGCAGAAAGTCTTTATTCACCACTTGCACATAGAATGCACGCGCAACCAGTACCACAAAGCACAGCAGCACTGCGCCCCAAAGCAAGTAAAATCGCCACATATCCAAAGCAAGGGTTGGTCTTTCAGAAATGGACTGCTGTTTTTTTCGTATTGGTTTACTTCGCTTATCTGCCATACAGCATGCCTTATTTATCTTGCTTTGAAGTCATAGGTAAAGAAATCACGACCGTCTGCGTCGCTGGTGGTGAAAACATACGGAGTTGCGTCACTGCACGAGAACCGATCTGGGCAGTTGCCCCGAAGGTCTGTTGCTCAATCAGCAAACGCCCCCATTCAGCGTTTAAATCATCTCTTTCACGCATATAGGCACTTAAGTCACGATAATCATGCCGATATTCAAACACTTGAAACACCACCATCATCGCACTGATAAATACCAATGCAACGAGTACAGCATAAACAGCAACCTTTTTCAGTCCCTTTCTGCTGCTTGATCTAAGGTCTTCATCATTGTTGTTGTTCATTCTCAGCCTTTTTGCCCTAAGCGCTCTGCAACACGTAGCCATGCACTACGCGAACGAGGATTTGCTTTTACTTCTGCTTCACTCGCACGAATACGAGAAACTTTCTTTAAACGTCGAGTATCCACCTGTGCTTGAGGCATGCCCCAACCCGAATCTTCAGGTAAGCTCGATTCTTTTTGAATAAACTGCTTGATTAAACGATCTTCCAAAGAGTGAAAGCTAATCACTGCCAACTGCCCTGTTGCTTTTAACAAGCTTACAGCTTGCGGCAAAAAGCTCTCGATATCATCAAGTTCTTTGTTAATTGCAATACGAATCGCCTGGAAAGTCCGTGTTGCAGGGTGTTTATGCTTTTCCCACTTTGGATGTGCTGTTTTAACCACTTCTGCCAGTTGTGCGGTAGTGCTCATTTCACCCGCCAGTTTAATCGCTTTGGCAATACGGCGGCTATAACGTTCTTCACCATATTGGTAAATAATGTTTGCGAGTTTTTCTTCTTCAATTTCAAGTAACCATTCAGCTGCGGTTGGACCCTGTGAATTGTCCATACGCATATCCAGTGGCCCATTTTGCATAAAGCTAAAACCACGTTCCGCTTGATCCAGCTGTGGCGATGAAACCCCGAGGTCTGCCATAATCCCGTCAACTTCGGTAATCCCGATATGAGCGAGCTCCGCTTGAATATCAGCAAAACTGGCATGAATAATTTTAAAGCGCGGATCTTCTTGTTCTAATTGTGCTGCAACCTCAAGGGCTTGTGGATCTTTATCAAAAGCATAGACGCGTGCATTGGCATCTAGTTTTGACAGTAGTAGTTTGGTATGCCCCCCCCGTCCAAAGGTTGCATCAACAAAAATACCAGTATCGCGGCCTGCCAATACGCCATCAACGGTTTCATGAAGTAAGACAGAAATATGCGACATAAGAAATGAATCAACAGCTAAAAATGTAACTGCACATTATCACCTTGTTTTATGCCAGTACCAAACGACTTTTTGTAGAGAATTCTTAACTTTTCATAGATAAAACCGTTTTCTTATCATTTTTCAGTCAATAAAAAAGCAAATACTGCCTGTATTTGCTTTTTTAAATTAAGACACACACAAAATAGCAGTCTGACCTATGGTTTTTCTGCATAAATTTGATCGAAGATTGCTCCGTTCACAAAATGGGTTTTCTGCGCTTTTGCCCACCCGCCAAATACGTCATTAATTTTGAAAAGTTTAATTTTAGGGAATTGTTGTGCATATTTGGCAGCCACTTGAGGATTACGTGGACGGAAATAATATTTTGCAGCCAGATCTTGCCCCAAAGGTGAATAAAGGAAGTTCAAATAACCTCGTGCTAATTGACGGTTACCATTTTTATCGACGGTTTTATCCACGATTGCCACTGAAGGCTCTGCCAGAATGGAAATGGATGGATATACAATTTCAAATTTATCCTTGCCCAAACCTTGGGTCGCCAATAATGCTTCATTTTCCCAAGATAGTAGCACATCGCCAATACCGCGCTCAGCAAACGTGGTTAAGGAGCCGCGTGCACCCGAGTCGAGAACTTTGACATTCTGATAGAGTTTTTTTACCAGTTCACGCGCTTTGGCATCATTTCCGCCTGGCTGCTTCAGTGCATATCCCCAAGCTGCCAGATAAATCCAGCGAGGCGCCCCCCCTGTTTTCGGATTCGGGGTAATGATTTCCAATCCAGACTTGGTCAAATCGTTCCAATCACGGATATTTTTGGGATTGCCTTTGCGTACCAAAAATACAACCGTTGAAGTGTAAGGAGCTGAATTGTCTTTAAATTGTTTTTGCCAGTCTTTACGGATTAGACCTGCATTGGCAATTTCATCAATATCATTGGCTAGCGCCAAGGTCACCACATCCGCTTGCAGACCATCAATTACTGAACGTGCCTGCTTGCCAGACCCACCATGGGACTGTTTAAAATCCACATCCTGCCCGGTTCTTTTCTTCCAATATTGGCCAAATGCCTGATTATATTCTTGATAAAATTCACGTGTAGGATCGTAAGACACGTTTAAAAAAGTGGTTGCTGCTTGCGCAGCGCCATTCAGACCCAAAGCCAATAACGCTGCTGCAATAACTGTTTTCATTTTATTCTTCGCTCCTATCACCCCGTTTGTGTTCACTATATTTATTTAAAAATATTTTACAATCATATGTTTATACAAATAAATCAATTGCTATTCTGTTTTTTAGATATGATAAGAACGGTATATTTGATCTAGGTATCTTTATTTTCCAGCTAAAATGAGAAAAATTATCATCCTCCACTTTTTCTACACATTTACTTGCTAAATTACACTTGTATAGAAAGTAGGCGATTTGCTATAAATATCGAATAGAATGTGTCAATTTTTTATATTTTTTGTAAAAAGTGTGACTTAGTTCTACTTTTTTATTAAGATTTATGTTTGAATCGTATTATTAAAGCAATACTATAGTAGTTTGGTTAGTCTTGTAGACTCAAAGTCATAAAGGGGTGTGAGCAATGCGAGCATTAAAATTGAAAAAAACACTATGCTTAAGCTTATTTTTAGCATGTTCTGTTCAACTGGGGCATGCAGCTGCAATTAAAGAAAGCAGTAACATAAGAACGATTGATAAATCCTCTTCGAGCCTGATTGTTAAGGCACTTGATCAGCAAAAACGTAATACCAGCATGTTACCGTCATCAGATGACGAGTTAAAAATGCTGAATACGATTCGCACAACGCCAACACAAACCTTCTTTGCTAGTCAGCATGAACGTTTTTCTCGTTTCGTTCAGACCATATTTCAACCCCATACTTCTTAATCTTTAAATATGTGCCCCTTCACATATTTAAATCAAGCCTAGTCATGCCGTGACTAGGCTTTTTCGTTATAATCATTTTAATTTAAATTTTAGCTCCGATCATTTATGAAAGTTCGTACCCGTATTGCGCCTTCTCCTACTGGTTTTCCACATGTAGGCACAGCTTATATTGCGTTATTTAATCTATGTTTTGCCAAACAGCACGGCGGTGAGTTTATTTTACGTATTGAAGATACGGATCAACTTCGCTCAACCCCTGAATCTGAAAAAATGATTTTAGATTCTTTACGCTGGTTGGGCTTAAATTGGTCAGAGGGCCCAGATGTGGGGGGACCACATGCACCTTATCGTCAATCAGAACGTATGGGGATTTATAAACAATACGCTTTGGAACTGGTTGAAAAAGGTCATGCGTTCTATTGTTTTGCAACCGCAGAAGAACTTGATCAAATGCGTGCAGAACAACAGGCACGTGGCGAAACACCAAAATATGATGGTCGTGGTTTAAAACTCTCACAAGAAGAAGTACAACAGCGTTTAGCTGCTGGCGAACCGCACGTGATTCGCATGAAAGTGCCTGAAGAAGGGATTTGTAAAATCAACGACCTGCTGCGTGGCGAAGTGGAAATTCCTTGGGCACAAGTGGATATGCAAGTATTGTTAAAAACAGATGGCTTGCCTACCTATCACCTCGCCAATGTTGTAGACGACCATTTAATGGAAATCACCCATGTGTTACGTGGCGAAGAATGGTTACCCTCTGCACCAAAACACCAGTTGTTGTATCAATATTTCGGTTGGGACATGCCAACCTTATGTCACATGCCACTATTACGTAACCCGGACAAGTCAAAACTGTCTAAACGTAAAAATCCGACCTCAATCAACTACTATCGTGATATCGGCGTCCTTCCTGAAGCCTTGTTGAATTACCTCGGTCGCATGGGTTGGTCAATGCCGGATGAGCGTGAAGTGTTTACCTTAAATGACATGATTGAGCACTTTGACGTACAACGTGTTTCACTCGGCGGACCGATCTTTGATGTTGAGAAACTCAACTGGCTCAATGGTCAGTGGATCAAAGGACTGACGCCAGGACAGCTTTTAGACCGTTTGTTGGCGTGGAAAAGTGATCGTCAAACACTTGAAGAGATTGCTGCTGCGATTCAACCACGTATTCACTTATTGTCTGAAGCCGTGAATTGGGCAGGTTTCTACTTCAATCATATGCCTCAAATCAGTAAAGAACAATTTGAAAGTAAGAAATTGACTGAAGAACAAGTGCGTCAAAGCTTGCAGTTTGCAATCTGGCGTCTAGAAAGCCAGTTCACGTGGAACAATGACACCGTTAGCCAAACCCTGATGGACTTGGCCAACCAGATGGAAATCAAATTACGTGATTTCATGCCTGCTTTCTTTATTGCGATTGCTGGATCAACAAGCTCCACCCCAGTAATGCAATCCATGGTGACGCTGGGTCCAGATTTGACCTTTGCACGTCTCCGTCATGCCTTAGAACTGGTCGGTGCACCAAGCAAGAAAGAACTGAAAGTTTGGGAAAAGCTCAATGAATCACTAAAACTGCCGAAAAATGATGCAAATAGTGAGACTTAATTCAGTTTAATGATTGACGTGTGAGCGCATTCCCCCTAATATTGCGCTCACACATTCTGGGGTCATAGCTCAGTTGGTAGAGCGCTACAATGGCATTGTAGAGGTCAGCAGTTCGATCCTGCTTGGCTCCACCAGAATCTCGAAATCGTAATACGCTATCGAGATAAACGCTATATTTCGCTCATTTGTGTGTTGCCTCATCTG
>NZ_BBTF01000041.1:0-33118 GCF_000876115.1 Acinetobacter sp. NBRC 110496 | reverse complement strand
AAAAATACGATAAATACAAATACGCTCAGTCCATGATCATTACCGAGCTTTCATGCAAACGCCATCCCTCTTAACATATCATTTCAAAAAGCGGGAATTGAGGAGAAATGATGGATTTTGAACTGCTTCAGCACAAATCATTGCGTTGAATTTTCCCGATTTAAACAGTTTAGCTGTAATGTTTACTTTAATTTGCTGTGCAATCAAATACTTCTCAATTTGTAATTGACAGGTCTGATACTTAAACCGATATTAGCACGCTCATTTCCCCTCCCGATTTTATTAGGCACATATGAAGGCCAGCTTAAAAAACTTAAATATTCTGCTGTTAATTTTGCTACCCACCCTCATCACAGGTGGGGTACTCATTATCGCAGGTAATTTATCAGATGGTTTGAGGCTCGGCTGTTTATCTTTGCCAGGTGTATTGCTCATTTATTTAGCGATTACTCGCCAAAAGGGATATTGGTATGTGAGCACCGTTGCTTGGTGGTTTATGGCTTGGCTCGATGCCTTGCTGCGTTCGAGTACCTGGTTTTTATTCAATAGTGATAATGAAGCCTATTTTATTATTGAAGCGATTGCCAATACCAACCATCAAGAAATCTGGGAGTTCTTACAGCTACATCTGCTGAGCATTGCTGCTGTAATTTTTGCTTTACTCTGTGTGCTGACACTATATAGTTTATCCGTGTTTAAACTTGTGAAGCCCATCCACTTCAAGCAGCTTTGGGCCAGTCATTTTTATCGTGGCTGCATTATTCTGCTTATGGTACTGACTGTAACCAGCTACCTGATGAAACCTTCACGTAAGGTACATCCTGTAATCTTCTGGTCAGAGTTCCAAACAAAAATACAGGATTTCAAAGACCGCATTAAACAGCATAAAGATGTTCATCAGCAGTGGGATGTCAGTGCTCGTCAGAATTTTGAACTGACCCAACACGCTGCAGGCAAACAGACCCATGTTTTAATTCTTTCAGAAAGTCTCACTAGCTTAAATTTAGGGGTGTGTGGTTATGCAAGAGATACCACGCCTGAACTGGCTAAACGACTGGCTGAAATCAAGGTATTTTGTAATGCCTTTTCTCCATCGCCCTCAACTATTAACGCCTTGCGAGTCTTGTTGACTGAAAGTCCAGCTGCTGAACATGACAAATATTCACCAGAAAGTATTTTGGCTTATGCACGTGCTGCAGGTTATAAAATCTATTGGCTCAGCAACCAAGATGATACTTATTTATCGTCATTATTTGGTTCCTATGCAGACAAAGCCATTTATAAAAATACCCGTTCCGGCCGAAGTAGTACCTCTTTAGACGAAAGCTTGATTCCAGATTATCAGCAGGCACTTGCTGATCCAGATCCCAAAAAACTAATTATTCTGCATTTGATTGGTGCACATCCAAACTATCAAGAGCGATATCCTGCGGCATTTAATAAATTTAGCAGCGCCAGTAATGATCAAGTAGAGAGCGAACTAAAAAGTCGTAAGATTGATCCATGGATACGTTCGTTACGGAATGATTATGATAATGCCGTTTTATACGAAGACTCGCTACTCGCCAAATTTTTAGATGCATTGCAAGCAGATGGCGCACCAGATTTTAGATCTTTCACGGTTGTGTCGGATCATGGCAATGAAGTTGGACACGAAATTGACTATGCTGGACATAGTCCAAATACCAAAGCAGGTTATCAAGTGCCTGTAATTATGTGGTCCGATCACTTACAGGTCACGGGTGTCAATAAGGACAAAATTTTGAATACTGCTGAACTGGATAATAACCTCATGCATATCATGGGACTAAAAGATAAATCATCTCCTCAGCAATCGTACTGGCAAGATAAAAATTATCAGTTTACCCCAGAGATCAATTGGCCCTATTGGAAACAAAAAACTTAATCTGTGCCATGAAAATCCGGTTTTACCCAAAGAAGACTGGATTTTTTAATGGCAAATCCCGTTTCACTATAAAATTCTTGATATTTTCACAAAAGCATCATCAAATTGTCATTTATTTGAGAACTTTAGCTTTCACACTAAGGGCTTAAATAAAAACTGATGAGTTTATACATGTTTAAAAAAGCTGCTCTTTGTCTCTGCCTAATCAGTCTTGCAGGTTGTAATGATGACAATAATAATCAAGGCAATACCACTCAACCTGAATACCAACTTCCAAAAATACTAGTGATTGGACACCGTGGTGCAAGTGCTCTTCGCCCCGAACATACGCTTGCGTCTTATCAAAAAGCCATTGATGATGGCGCAGATTTTATTGAACCAGATTTAGTTTCAACCAAGGATGGTGTTTTGGTTGCTCGTCATGAAAATGAAATTGGTGGAACCACTAACGTTGCCACCCTGCCTCAGTTTGCCGACCGTAAGAAAACCAAAGTCATTGATGGCGTGACATTAGAAGGCTGGTTTACCGAAGATTTCACCTTAAAAGAATTACAGCAGCTTAAAGCACGTGAACGTATTCCACAATTTCGACCTGACAATCAAAAATACAATGACCTCTATCCTATTCCAACCCTAGAACAAATTATTGAACTGGCAGAAGCCCACTATAAAAAAACAGGAAAAATCATTGGTCTTTATATTGAAACCAAACATCCAACCTACTTCCAGCAACAGAATTTGGCGCTGGAAGACCCGCTGCTTAAAACACTGTCTAAGTATCAATATAGCCGCGATATTGCGCCAATTTATCTACAATCATTTGAAGTCAGTAATTTAAAATATTTAAAGAACCAACTTGATCTGCACAAAAGTGTTAAACGCGCTCAATTGATTCAACTCTATGATGCGCCAGAAACAAGACCAGCAGATTACGTCGCACAAAATAATCCTAAAACCTATGCAGATCTGGCAACGGCACAAGGTCTCAAAGACGTTTCAACCTACGCCAATGGTGTCGGCCCTTGGAAAGTCTATGTCTTTAAAGATGCGGCAATGACACAAACCACTTCTTTCATTACAGATGCACATAAAGTCAATTTAAAAGTGCATCCTTACACTTTCCGTCCTGAAAACAACTTCCTGCCAGATACACTGAAATGTAGTACAGATAAAGCCAAAGCAGCTGAACGTTGCCCTACAGGATCGCTCAAAGAAATGCAACTGTATTTCAAAGCGGGTGTAGATGGTGTCTTTACCGATGACCCTGCTTTAGGTCGCCAAGCGGTACAAAACTATCAAGCGACCTCGAAATAACCTATGAGCTATAAATAAGGGCAGCTCAGTTGCCCTTTGAATCAAGAGGCTAACTGTTTCCCCTTGACCTGCGTCCATTGCCACCAGCCATAAGCGGCTAATCCAACAAAAGCAGCGTAGAGTCCTGCGGTCAGGAAAACTTCTTTGTAACTAAACATCCCCACATAGATGATGTTGACAAAAATCCACAGAATCCATGTGGCAATATGCTTACGGCTCGTCCAATAAGTTGCAAGTAAACTAAAGGCCACCAGTTGTGAATCCAACATCGGGACAGCAGCGTCAGTAAAGTGCTTCAGAATCAAACCAAACAGCACACCAAAAATTAGCGCTAAAGCCATTTGTGCCAATACCGTGGTCTTGGCAATCGGCTCAATCCGGATATCATGCTCTTGACGTTTACCTTTGAGCCAGTAATAAAACCCATACACATTCATCGCAATAAAGAAAAATTGCAGGATCGTTTCACCATATAACTTGAGGGTAAAGAAAAAATAGGCGTATAAGCTACAAGCGATAAAATTAAACCACCAGCACCACATATTTCGTCGAATGGTTAAGGTCACACCAATCAGGCTAATGATCACCGCAAAAATTTCTAAAGCAGACAAGAGCAAACTTCTTTCAGAATTTGATCGCATCATTATGGAAAAATCTGCAATTTAAGCAATGCCCAATTGTTTATTCTCTTGACTGATATTTTTATCTTAATTTGAGAAAACGACTATTTTTCACCCAAAGCCTATGCTATAAAAATCTAAACCGTATTTAAGATTTTTGATATGTTCAGCAACAAAGTTTCTTCAGCACTCAACATGATTATTTTGCATGGCATTTCTGCCCATGCAGCGTGGCGACGTGTCTGCATTTCCTTGCAAGGAGACTTTGCCCCCATTCATCCGATGACTAATTAAAACATCATTTGAACTGCAAGGTCGCCACAACAGCGACCTTTTTTATTGTCTAAATTTTTTAAACCGATCTACCGTTGCTATAACAGGAGTCTCAGCATGAGCCAGTTACCCGAGAAGAATCTTATTTCCAGCACACAGATACAACCGACTGTGGCCCTCGTTTCCCCTCGCCTTGCTACAGTCGGTCAATTTATTGCAGTGGTACTCATTTGGTCATTCACACCGTTGGCCGCAGTTTTGACAGTGCATGAAATTCATTGGGCTTGGGGACTGTTTTTTCGCTTCAGTATCGCCATTCCATTGGTATTGATTTGCCTGTTTTATTTTCGACAAAAGCTTATTTTGACACCTCAAGCTTTTATTAGTTATAGCGCGGGTGCAGTGGGTTTATTTGGTTCGATGACCTTTTGTTATATGGGCGCAACCCGTGTTTCCTCAGGCATGATTTCAATTATTTATGGCACGGCACCCCTCTGGTCAGGTCTAATTGCAGTCTTTATTTTAAAACGAGAACAGTTTTTAAAACGTCAATGGTATGGACTAACCATAGCAATTTTAGGTTTATCCCTAACACTGGGGATTGGTGCTGATCATATTCAACTGGATTTGCTTGGTCTGCTTTATGAGTTCATTGCAGTTTTACTGTATGTGCTTTCAATGTTTGCCGTTGCCAAAGTCGGTGCCGAGATTCATCCCATTATTCAAACCACAGGCTCAACTTTGATTTCATGGTTCGGCTACTTGTGCTTATTACCCTTTTTCCTTACAGAAATGCCGACACAACTTCCCAGTCTGCAGACCTGTCTGGCATTGTTATATAGCGCCTTATTTTCTTCTGTGCTGGCCATGATTTTTTATTTTCATTTAATCCAGAAACTTAATCCAACCACCGTGATGCTGATCACTATTCTAACTCCCGTGTTTGCCACCTGTTGGGGGATCTGGTTGAATCATGAGCCTATCAGCTCACATTTGGTCATTGGTTTAATATTGCTGTGCCTCGGTCTATTTCTTTATGCCTATCGCAATCGACCACGCCTACAATAAAATATGCAAACGGATGGGTCAGGCAACACGACCAATCCGTGATAGTAACTCTAGATTGACTCAAGTACACTGTAGCAACACTCCGCACGACGTCTCATAGATTTGATCAAGGATGAAATAATCGATGCGCTCTTACGTTTTATGGCTTTGCTGTAGTCTAATCTTGCTCTTACAGGGTTGTGTACATGCGACAACACCGCCCGTTTCGATGACGCTTAAAACCACAGAACTCAAACAGCGCTATTACCAAGCCAAAACCACGGCATCCGACGGTACAGTCATTGCGTTTACGGTGTATCAACCACAGTTAAAATCAGATCAAACTGCCCCATTATTGTTACATACCCATGGTTTCGGTTTGTCTCGGATGAAGCGCCCAGAACTCAGTTTATATGGTTTTTTATTACCCACAGGGCAAGTTGCAAAAACAGCGTGGCAGAAGGGCTATTGGGTAATTAGTTATGATCAACGTGGTCATGGCGATAGTCAGGGAAAAATTCGCCTCACCGATCCAGAGAAAGAGGCACAAGATGTCATCACGATAATGAACTGGGCTGAAAAAAATCTACCACAACTGGCCAAAAATCAGAACGGCGTCCGTACCGGTATGATTGGTGAGTCCTATGCGGGTGGTGTGCAGTATCTTGCTTCAGCAATAGATCGACGTTTGCAAGCCATTGTTCCGATTACCACCTGGTATGACATCGTGGATAGCCTTGCACCGAATGGCGTGCCGAAAAGTAACTGGATTGGCTTTCTTAATCTGATTGGAGACTGGTGGAACTGGAATAAATTTGATCCAGCTCTCAAACAAGCCTACTTGGATACCCAACAAGGGCAGTTAAAGCAGTCCACCTATAATTTTCTCAACACCCATCAAGCCAGCTGGTTTTGCAGTCATAATCAAGCGCCGCAAGCAGATGCCCTGATTATTCAAGGTTTCAGAGATGTGCTCTTCCCTTTCAATGAAGGAGTTAAAGCAGCGCAATGTATGCAACAAGCGCAGCATGAAGTACATTTGATCGGGGTACAAGGTGGACATTTACAGCCTTTTGTTCAGCATTCACCCCATGGAAGTACCCCATTTTGGTATATTGGCCAATCCGTACATTGTGGAAATCAACAGCAGTACAATCTACAAAAAACGATTTTGGCGTGGTTTAACCAAAAGTTAAAAGATCAATCCCCAGCTGAATCATTACCAGCGTTATGCGTTGATCAAAGTCCCGTCAATCATTTTAGCGATCTTCACCCCATTAGCAGCTATGATTTGAAAAAAACATGGATCGCACCCACAAAAGTCCAAGCTGTCTTTGTACCCATCCATACTGCCCAGCAGCCAATCTCAATCACTGGCTCAGCGCTGCTGAGTTTAAACATGGAAACAACATCGAAATATGCAGACTCGACCATGTTTATCTCCATGGCAATTAAATCAAAGAGCACGGGAAAATATACCATTTTAAATGACCAAACCGCCCCATTTAACCCAGCAAAGAAACGGAGTTATGATCAGATTCGACTAAACTCAGCAAGTCATAATGAAAAAACGCAAACTATCGAATTACCAAGTGTTTATGGACAACTGAATCAGGGAGATACACTAGGCTTGTTGATCAACAGCGAAAGTGTGTATTATCAGAGAATACAACAGCCTAAAATCGAAGCATGGATTTCAGGGCAAATTGTTTTGCCAAAATTCTGGAATAAAGTTGCTACGAAATAGTTGTACTTATTATAGAAACCAATCGAGAGTGTAATTTACCACTCTCGATTGGCAATCAATTCTTCCATTTCAATGTCGAGATAACCGACATCTTGCACCACCATCATCATGGCTTCCGCAATATAATCTGCGGCAGTATCGTCTAAACTAGACTCCAAATCTTCAAACTGAGGTTTCATTTCGTTAATTTCGCTCAGGGTCTGATGTGCATAACGATAGATTTCAGTTTCAGATAAATCGGTACGACTGACCTTTTTAGAAAACTGTTGAATATGCTGCTTCACTTCAGCAACGAGAATATCGGGATAATATTCATCGTCAAACATGGGGAGGAGTAAATCTTCAAACATAAAAAATAATATGCCACTAAAACGCCATGCTTATAACATAATCTCACCAAAATCACGATATTTAGCCATAAAAAAAGCGGCCTTTCCGACCGCTTTTTAAAAAATATAGCTTAATCTTTTTTCGCACTTAAGCTTTTAGCAATCTTGGCAAGCTCTACGAATTCTTCACGCATTTGATAAGGATCTGGTTGTGCAGATTGCTGTGCCAACTGAATAATTTGATCCCAGCCCATCGCACCATTGTATTGCCCACCTTTTAATTGCTGCGCATAAGCAGCCACTGCAATCGCAAAACGGGTATCCGAATTGGCTTGGGCAAGTGTTTTGCTGTCGGCTTTCACCGCTTGATTGAGCAAAATACTTTTTTCCTGATTTGGCAATTTATAGCGCACATTGACAAAAGCATATTCAGACTTTTTCGCTGCATCTGTTTTTGTTGTTGCTTGATAACGCGAGTCATTCAGCCAACCTTGTTGACCAACTGGAATGATTTCATAAAGTGCGGTGACATTATGTCCTGCACCAATATCACCAGCATCGACTTTATCGTTATTGAAATCTTCCTGTTTCAACATCCGGTTTTCATATCCCACCAAACGATATTCTTTCACTGTAGCAGGGTTAAACTCGACTTGAATTTTAACATCTTGTGCGACCGTGGCGAGAGTCGATGAAAGCTGGCGCTGTACTACTTTTTTCGCTTCATTTTTATTATCGATATAACTATAATTGCCATCTCCAGCATCTGCCAGTTGCTCCATCAACTGTTCATTATAGTTTCCTGTTCCAAACCCTAAAGTCGTTAACGAAATCCCACTTTTGCGTTTCTCAGCCACCATCCCCTTTAAAGTATTAAAATCGGTAATCCCGACATTAAAGTCGCCATCGGTCGCTAATAAAATTCTGTTAATCCCGTTTTTAACAAAGCCTTTTTCAGCTTGCTTATAGGCCAGTTGAATCGCCTGCTCACCAGCAGTTGCTCCGCCCGCTTGTAAACTATTAATCACTGCGAGAATCTTGTCTTTCTGATTACCCGCAGTCGGCTCTAAAACTAACTTTTCACCACTGGCATAAGTAATAATCGTAACCTTGTCTTGGGCTCTTAATTGCTCAGTGAGTAAGCGTAACGTTTGTTTGACCAAGGGGAGTTTGTCTACTGAGTCCATACTGCCAGAAACATCCACTAAAAATACCAGATTAGCAGGGGGTAATTGCTTGGTGGTGAGATCTTTGGCCTGAATCCCAATTTTGATCAGCTTGGCATTTTCTTTCCATGGTGAATCGACTGTTTCCGTTGTGACCGAAAATGGATGCACATTATTCGGCTGCGGATATTGATAATCAAAATAATTAATCATCTCCTCGGCACGGACCGCATCAACAGGAGGTAAACGGCCATCATTTAAAAAACGACGGGTATTGGTATAACTGCCTGTATCGACATCAATACTAAATGTTGAGACCGCTTGATCCGCAACACGATGAACAGGATTGACCTCATTCTTTTGGTACTTTTCAGTATTCTGCTCTAAGCGTGGTCGCTCCATACTCGGCATAATGGCAATATAAGATGCTGGTGCGATCATTTTTCGTGTCTGAGCCAAGCCCTGATTTGACATGGTCATCGGGGCTGGTGACACAGGCATTGTCGTTTCAATCATTGCCTGATCATTGTGTTTAACCGGCAGACTACAAGCCATGATCATGCAACTGAGCAAACTAAGTGTGAGTATTTTTGTAGATGGATGCATGCTTAAATTCCCAAATTCTATTTTGTCTTTTCAAATGAAATAAATATGCAAAGATTGTATGCAAAAAAATAAAGCGACACCGTATTTGTATGTATCTTTCTAAGACGGCTTATCAATGATTTAAAGCTAAAGCTTTATTCAATCGCATAATTGATCGTCACCACCACACGGGCAATTTTGTTGATGGTGGCCTTGTCATAAGCTCCTCCATAATCACTGTCATCGTCAGAGCCACTTTCAGGCAGAATATAGAATGCCCCTTGGCTGGCTGAACGCATCATCCCGACTTTGGCTCCACCGACCTTGGCAAATTCATTTGCGCGGCTATAGGCATTCTTGGTCGCATTGGCAATTAACGACATTTTGATTTCTTCAAGATTAGACACCAGATACTCTGGCTTCTGTTCAATGGCAATTCCTTTTTCATCAAGCAAATAAGCATCACGGGCTGCCTTTTCAATTTTCTTGATATCACGACTGCTAATCACAAAAGACTGCATGGCTAAATAGCCTTTAAACTCACGATTGATGCGTCCCTCCCCCATATTCACTTCCTCATAATACGGCTGTGAACTTTTATTCCCCAATTGCATATCAGCAGCCTTAAAGCCATGTTCAACAAAAAAATGCTGCAAAGCCTGCATATGCTGATCCAGTAACTGATAGGCTTGTGGAATCGTGTCAGAAGTGTGGTTGGTTTGTAATTTGATTTCCCAGCGCGCCGAGTCTGCTTGAATCGGTTTTTCAGCTAATCCTTTGACTATAATTGAGTTTTTATTGTTATTTAACTGTTTAAGCGCATAACCCATCACCGCAGCCGAGATAATAAAACCAAGACTTAGAATCAGTGCGCACAGCCATAGACTTCTATATGTAATTGTTTTAGCTTCCATTTTATTATATTACCCATCTTATCTTATAGGCTTGTTATATTGAATCTTCTTCAGCAAGTCAATAGAGCCTTAAGCGCTCTACTGACTCAGACTAGCTTAGTTATTTTGCATCATTTTCCATACTTTAATGGCATCACTGGTGGCTTTCACATCATGAGCACGAACAATACTGGCACCCTGTTGAATACTCAACAAATGTCCCATTACGCTCCCCACGGTACGTTCTTGCGCAGGTACACCATTCAATGCTTCACCAATAAAACGTTTCCGCGATAACCCAGATAGGATGGGATAGCCCATTCGATTCAACTTCCAGAATTCATTCAGTAACTGAAAATTCTGTTGTGCATTTTTAGCAAAACCAAAACCAGGATCGATAATGATATTTTCAGCTTTAACACCAACAGCAATCGCTTGATCCAGACGTTGTTGTAACTCCAAAATCACCTCTTCAGTTACATCCCGATATTGATCCAACTGGTTCATATTGGTGGGTTCACCCCGCATATGCATCAAAATTACAGGAATATCCAATTCTGCTGCTGTTTCCAACGCCAGTGGCCGTGTTAAGGCACGGACATCATTCCAGATATGCGCACCAGCCTGTACAGCTGCACGCATCACCTCTGGCTGACTGGTATCAATCGACAAGATCACATCGTATCTGGACAATCCTTCAACCACAGGGACGACACGGCGGATTTCTTCTGCTAAAGCAACAGGTGATGCATTCGGACGGGTTGACTCTCCACCAATATCAATGATGCTTGCCCCATCTGCCATCATCTGTAACGCATGTTGGATAGCTTGGTCTTTTTGATGATGCTGCCCACCATCACTAAATGAATCAGGTGTCACATTCAAAATCCCCATCACTTGGGGTTGTGAGAGATCTAATCTAAAACGGCCACACTGTAACTGACACGGTGCTAATGGCATCAACTGCATCAAAACGCTCCACATTGCAATGTGACTATATTAACAAGACTGCCATGTCGACGCTGATGATTTATTTTCAATTTAGAATGAAATCCAAACAAAAAAGAGCGACCGAAGTCGCTCTTTTTATCTCATCGTTGATTAGCCCATTGCTGGTAACGGCGGTGGTGTAGATGGACCATCTTTCGGTGGTTCAAATGCAGCCACTGGATTATCAGCAACATAAACTTTAGGTGGTTGAGGCTCACGACCTTCCATGATGTCACGGATTTGGTCACGATCGATTGTTTCCCAATCCATCAATGCTTTTACCATTGCATGTGCAATATCTTTGTTATTTTCCAAGATATCACGTGCAACTTTGTACTGTTCATCCAAAATACGGCGAACTTCTTCATCTACTTTTTGTTGCGTAGCTTCAGAAATGGTACGGCTACCCACATTACCGAAGAAACCGTTTTGGTTTTCATCTTCATACACCATTACACCAAGCTTATCTGACATACCATATTTGGTCACCATTGCACGCGCCATTTTAGTGGCACGTTCAAAGTCGTTAGATGCACCTGTCGACATTTGGTTGATAAAGACTTCTTCTGCAATACGACCACCAAACAAGATTGAAAGTTCATTCAACATCTTATCTTTATAGTGGCTGGTCTGATCTTGCTCAGGCAACTGCCAAGTCACACCCAGTGCCCAACCGCGCGGCATAATCGTTACTTTATGCACAGGATCAGTACCCGGTAAGATCTCAGCAACAATCGCATGGCCGGCTTCATGGTAAGCTGTCGCACGACGCTCTTCTTCACGAATCACCATCGATTTACGCTCTGGACCCATGTAAATCTTGTCTTTGGCATCTTCAAAGTCGTGCATATCTACCGTGTTTTTATTACGGCGAGCAGCGAACAATGCAGCCTCATTGACCAAGTTTGCAAGTTGCGCACCAGAGAAGCCCGGTGTACCACGTGCAAGTACTTTAAGATCTACACCTGTCACCGAAGGTAATTTCTTCAAATGCACATTCAAGATTTGCTCACGACCACGGATGTCTGGTAAACCAACCATCACCTGACGGTCAAAACGGCCTGGACGAAGCAAGGCTTTATCCAAGACATCAACACGGTTGGTTGCAGCAATAACGATTACGCCTTCATTACCTTCAAAACCATCCATCTCAACAAGCATTTGGTTCAGAGTTTGTTCACGCTCATCATGACCACCACCTGTACCTGAACCACGATGACGACCGACTGCATCAATCTCATCAATAAAGATGATACATGGCGCATGGCGTTTAGCTTGTTCGAACATGTCACGAACACGAGAAGCACCGACACCGACAAACATTTCAACGAAATCAGAACCCGAGATGCTAAAGAATGGAACCTTAGCTTCACCCGCAATTGCTTTCGCCAATAATGTTTTACCTGTACCTGGCGGACCAACCATCAATACACCACGTGGAATGGTCGCACCCAGACGTTTGAATTTGGCAGGGTCTTTTAAGAAATCAACGATTTCAACCACTTCTTGTTTTGCTTCGTCACAGCCAGCGACGTCACTAAATGTTAGCTTGATTTGATCTTCAGATAACATTTTTGCTTTTGACTTACCAAAGCTCATAGGACCGTTTTTGCCACCAGCGCCACCGCCCATATTACGCATGAAGAACATGAATAATAAGATGATGAGCAATACTGGGAAACTCGCAATGAGAAGTTGCATCAAAATGCCTTGACGTTGCGGCGCTGTGCCTTCAACCACTACATTTTGTTTATTCAAGCTTGGTAGCAACTCAGTGTCTTCAACTTGAGGACGAACCGTCTCAAATGAAGAACCATTGGTTTTTTCACCATTAATATTTAAACCGTCGATTGTGACTTGTTTAATTTGCCCAGCATTCACCGCTGCAACGAAATCAGAATATTTCATCGCTGCAGGCTTATTGCGGTCACTGACGTTGCTAAAAATCAAAATCAGAACACCGAGTATGATGAGCCACAATACGGCATTCTTGAAGTAATCGCTCAAGGCTTTATTCCCATATCAATCTAATTTGATCATACCTAATCTTGGCTGACCTTCACAAAAACAGCAATGAATTTGCGTTGCAAAAAACTTAAAAGGTACAAAATGCACAATTTTTAACAACTTGGCAAGTACACTTTTATTGCAATGCCTTTTTACGACCTTGGCCAATCAAAAAAACTTCTTTCGATCGAGCACGTGATGCCGCAGGTTTGGCTGTTTTTAATACATCAAAACTATCGACCACCTGTTTTCGGAATTCATCAAATCCTGAACCCTGGAACACTTTAACAATAAACTGTCCGTTTGGCCCAAGTACTTTTTGAGCAAAATCCAAAGCCAGCTCACATAAGTAAATCTGACGTGGTTGATCAACAGCCCTATTACCTGATGTATTGGGGGCCATATCTGAAATTACAACGTCTACTTGACGTCCATTTAAAATATTTAACAATTTTTCGAAAACTTCTTCCTCTCGGAAGTCACCTTGCAGGAAGGTTACATCTGGAAGTGCGTCCATTGCCAAAATATCTGATGCAATGACCAAGCCATTGGCACCCACCAATTTACCCGCAATTTGCGACCAGCTACCTGGTGCCGCACCCAGATCAACCACGGTCATGCCCGGCTTGATCATTTTATATTTTTCTTGAATTTCAAGTAACTTATACGCAGCGCGCGCGCGATAACCTTCCTTCTGTGCTTTCTTTACAAAATGGTCATCTAAGTGCTCTCTCATCCATGCACGACTGCTTTTAGACAATTTTTGATTGGTAATGCGTGTCGCCATAACTCACTAAATTTCAAAAAACTTCTGATGCATCATTGTACGTGAAAATTACTCTCAATACAGTACGGATGTACTTCATTCACACGAACTTTTACAGATTTTTTCCGATTATTGTCATTGATGATTTCGTCAATTTTTCACATATTTGTTGCAAGTGCTATGCTCATGAATCTATCTTAGAATCGGGATGCAAGTTATACTAGGTCGTTTTCCAAATCAGGTATTTTTAATGGCGGCTTTATCTATCCATGAACGTAAGCGTTTACGTCAAATCGGTCATGCACTTAATCCAGTTGTAATGATTGGTAGCCAAGGTCTTACAGAAAACGTCATTGAAGAAACAAATCGTGCTTTAAACGATCACGAATTGATTAAAGTGAAAATTGCGGGTGAAGACCGTGATGCACGTGGCGCAGTTATTGATGCCATTGTTGAAGCAACAGGCGCTGAGTCTGTACAAAAAATTGGTAAAATTGTTTTGCTCTATAAAAAAGCAGCCAAACAAAACCAACACCTGTCTAACTTGGTTCGTTTTGCTCATTTAAGTAATAAGTAATTACGATGGCAAGTTATGAACTGTCGGCTTTTGATCGCTTTAGTGCCATTACCGTGGTTGGAGCGATTGAGCAACAAACACCAGCAAGCTTAAATGTTGGTTTTTGGGTTCGTGACCCAAATCAATTTTTGATTTACCCAGATCAAGTCACAGCGCACCCACGTCGTGACTTTTTATGGGAACAAACTTGCTATGAAATTTTTGTAGGTGTGAAAGATCAGGATTTCTATCGTGAAATCAACCTTTCCCCTTCTCAAGCTTGGCAAGTCTATCAATTTGAAGAATACCGCTTTCCTGAAGATATGCCGCCTATCGCTGCCTATGATATAGAACTCAATCATTTGCAACGTACGCATTATGGATTGAATGTCAGTTTAGATCTGTCTCAATTTATGCGTGAGCATCAACTCAAATGGGCAGACCTCTATATTGGCTTAACAGCGGTCTTGAACACCACACAAGGTCTGCATTATTTTGCAATGCAACACAGTAGTCCTCAAGCTGACTTCCATAATAAGCGCGACTGGTTACATCAGTTTTAAATAAAAAAGCGAGAAAAATTCTCGCTTTTTTTATCGCTATGCCAAATTAGCTGGCACGAACCTTATTCCAAGCTTCAACTGCTTGTTCTTTGGTACGCTTAAAGCTACCCACTAAAGTATCTTTATGCTTTACTGAAATCTGGCTAATGTCATCTTTCAGTTCTTTGCTCACTTTAGTTAAATCTTCAATCAATGCATTTAACTCAGTTTTTAATGCATTTTTCAATTCAAGCAAGTTGCCTTGAGAAGAATTGAGTTGGGTTTTAATCACTTCAATACGCTCTAAGATATCCTGCTTCAGTTGAGTCAATTGATTTTGAATGTTTTGGTTCAACTCTTTCGCTTCGGTCTCAATTTTCTCTTGTGTTTCAGCCAGTGCTTCTTTGACCTGACCTTGCGTTTCAGCAATTACGTCTTTTGCATGTTCCTGAGTCTCGGCAATCACTTCTTTTGCCTTTGCTGTTTTCTCTGCCACCACTTCTTTCGCTTTTGCAGTTTTTTCAGCAACGACTTCTTTTACCTCAGTCGTTTTTTCTGCAACGGCTTCTTTGGCTTTGGTCGTTTTTTCAACGACAACCTCTTTCACTTCTTCAGCAGTTGCAGCAGGTGTTGTTTGATTTGCAGCCATTTTAATTTCCCTCATTTTTGATTGTTGATTTTTCGGCTAGCCATAAGATAAAACGCTCATTTGTTAAACACCTTAAAAATTGTTAGACAATTTGCATAATATCTCATCATATCGATATACGGATGATCGATTTTGCAATAGACAGCTTTGTCCGCCTCTTAAAAAAGAATTCGAGAATTCCTGACTTTAATAAATAAAACACATAGACTTTTCACCCACTCATGCGTATAATGCGCTGTTAAGTTACAAGCGAGCAGACTGGAAGGAGGGGCATGTTTTTTTAAGACGGCCTGCCTTTTTTTATGTCTACTCGCTTTTTTACAGCCCTATTTTTGTGGTCTTAGTTCAGGAGCTTTGGTTTGAGCACCCCCGCCATTTTAGCCCTCGCAGATGGAACGATCTTTAAAGGAACGTCTATCGGTGCATCGGGTAGTACGACTGGTGAAGTCGTTTTTAATACCGCCATGACTGGTTATCAAGAAATTTTGACTGACCCAAGTTACGCGCAACAACTTGTGACGCTGACTTATCCTCATATTGGAAATACTGGCTGTAATAGTGAAGACGTTGAATCAGGTCGCATCCATAAAGTATGGGCGAATGGTTTAATTATTCGTGATCTTCCTTTATTGCACAGTAACTTCCGTGCTGAACAATCATTAAGTGAGTACTTGGAACAACACAATGTTGTTGCAATCGCTGATATTGATACCCGTAAATTGACGCGTATTTTACGTGACAAAGGTGCACAAAATGGTTGCATCCTTGCTGGCGAAAATATTACAGAAGAAGAAGCTATTGCCAAGGCACGTGCATTCGGCGGTTTGAACGGTTTAGATCTTGCAAAAGAGTGCTGTGATCCGACGGGTTTCGAATGGACTGAAGGTTCTTGGACTTTGGGTCAAGGCTTTACTCAACCAGAATTTAAATTTCATGTTGTTGCATACGATTATGGTGTCAAAACCAACATCTTACGTATGCTCGCAGACCGTGGTTGTAAATTAACAGTTGTTCCTGCACAAACCCCTGCTGAAAAAGTACTCGCATTGAATCCAGATGGCGTGTTCTTGTCCAATGGTCCTGGTGACCCAGCAGCATGTGACTATGCCATTGAAGCAGTGAAAACCATTGTTGAAACCACAACATTACCTGTATTCGGTATTTGTTTAGGTCATCAAATTTTAGCACTCGCTTCTGGCGCAAAAACCATGAAAATGAATCACGGTCACCACGGCGCCAACCATCCTGTACAAAATCTTGAGAATGGTACAGTGATGATTACTTCTCAAAACCACGGCTTTGCTGTCGATGAAACTACCTTACCTGCAAACTTAAAAGTGACACATCGTTCACTGTTTGACGGTACAAACCAAGGTATCCATCGTACTGACAAACCAGCATTCAGCTTCCAGGGTCACCCTGAAGCCAGCCCAGGTCCACATGACTGTGCTCCATTGTTCGATCATTTCATCGAACTTATTGAAGCCGCTAAGAAGTAATTAAGGAGCGAATAATGCCTAAACGTACGGATATTAAAAGCATCTTAATTATTGGTGCTGGTCCTATTGTCATTGGTCAGGCGTGTGAGTTTGACTATTCAGGTGCGCAAGCATGTAAAGCGCTTCGTGAAGAAGGTTACCGCGTTATTTTGGTGAACTCTAACCCAGCGACCATCATGACTGACCCTGCAATGGCGGATGCAACCTATATCGAGCCAATCACTTGGCAGACTGTTGCTCAGATCATTGAAAAAGAACGTCCAGATGCAGTCCTGCCAACCATGGGTGGCCAAACTGCATTGAACTGTGCCCTTGCTTTAGACGAGCACGGCGTTCTTGAAAAATATAATGTAGAACTGATTGGCGCATCAAAAGAAGCGATTGAAAAAGCAGAAGATCGTAAACTGTTTGATATCGCGATGCGTAAAATTGGTTTGGAATGTCCAAAAGCGGCCATTGCTGAAACAATGGAAGAAGCGTTGGCGATTCAAGCGGGCTTCGGTTTCCCAGTGATTATCCGTCCATCATTCACCATGGGTGGTTCTGGTGGTGGTATCGCGTATAACCGCGAAGAATTCCTTGAAATCTGTGAACGTGGTTTCGACCTCTCTCCGACACACCAATTATTGATTGATGAATCATTGATTGGTTGGAAAGAATACGAGATGGAAGTTGTTCGTGACAAAAACGACAACTGTATTATCGTCTGTGCGATCGAAAACTTCGACCCAATGGGCGTTCACACTGGTGACTCAATCACCGTTGCACCTGCTCAAACATTGACAGACAAAGAATATCAATTGATGCGTAATGCATCGGTTGCAGTTCTTCGTGAAATCGGTGTTGAAACTGGTGGTTCGAACGTTCAATTCGGTATTAACCCGAAAGACGGCCGTATGGTTGTGATCGAGATGAACCCTCGTGTATCACGCTCATCTGCACTTGCATCTAAAGCAACAGGTTTCCCAATTGCAAAAATCGCAGCGAAACTTGCGGTGGGTTATACCCTTGATGAATTGAAAAATGACATCACGGGCGGCGTAACACCAGCATCTTTCGAACCGTCGATTGACTATGTTGTCACGAAGATTCCTCGTTTTAACTTCGAAAAATTCCCGCAAGCTGAGCCTGTATTGACGACTCAGATGAAATCTGTGGGCGAAGTGATGGCAATTGGTCGTAACTTCCAAGAATCTGTACAAAAAGCACTTCGTGGTCTTGAAGTGGGTGTATGTGGCTTTGATGAAAAAGTTGAAGCGGGTACAGCCAATGCCAAAGACATCATCTTAAAAGAGCTTAAAGTGCCTGGCCCTGAGCGTATCTGGTATGTTGCCGATGCATTCCGCCACGGTTTCTCTTTAGATGACGTATTTGAAGCAACCAAAATCGACCGTTGGTTCTTGATTCAAATCGAAGACATCATCAAAACTGAAGCGCAAGTAAAAACTTTAGGCTTTGGTGACTTAAACGCTGACAATATCCGTTCGTTCAAACGCAAAGGTTTATCTGACCTGCGTATTGCCAACTTAATGGGTATTTCACAAAAACAATTCCGTAAGCATCGTTGGAACTTGGGTGTCTATCCAGTTTACAAACGTGTTGATACGTGTGCAGCCGAGTTTGAATCGGGTACTGCTTACATGTATTCAACTTATGACGAAGAATGTGAAGCAAATCCATCAAACCGTGACAAGATCATGGTGATTGGTGGTGGTCCTAACCGTATTGGTCAAGGCATCGAGTTTGACTACTGCTGTGTACACGCTGCGCTTGCAATGCGTGAAGACGGTTATGAAACTATCATGGTGAACTGTAACCCTGAAACAGTTTCAACTGACTATGACACCTCTGATCGTCTCTACTTCGAACCTGTCACTCTTGAAGATGTACTTGAAATCGTACGTACCGAGAAGCCTAAAGGCGTGATCGTACAGTACGGTGGTCAAACTCCATTAAAATTGGCGCGTGCTTTGGAAGAAGCAGGTACTCCAATTATCGGTACATCTCCTGACGCAATTGACCGTGCAGAAGACCGTGAACGTTTCCAGCAAATGATTCAACGTTTACAGCTTCGCCAACCGAACAACAGCATCGTAAAATCTGCTGAAGAAGGTATTTCAGAAGCTGCGAAAGTGGGTTATCCACTGGTTGTGCGTCCATCTTATGTATTGGGTGGCCGTGCAATGGAAATCGTGTATAACGAAGATGAACTTAAACGTTACCTTCGTGAAGCAGTTCAAGCATCGAATGAAGCTCCTGTCCTGCTTGACCGTTTCCTTGACGATGCAACAGAAGTTGACGTGGACTGCGTATCTGACGGTAAAGATGTTGTGATCGGCGGTATCATGCAGCACATTGAACAAGCAGGGATTCACTCAGGTGACTCAGCATGTTCGATTCCTCCGTACTCGCTTTCACAAGAAGTTCAGGACGAAATGCGTCGCCAAACTGTGGCTATGGCAAAAGAACTTGGCGTTATCGGTTTGATGAACGTTCAGTTTGCGGTTAAAGGTGACGACATTTATGTACTTGAAGTGAACCCACGTGCATCACGTACTGTTCCTTTCGTATCTAAATGTATTGGTGACTCTTTAGCAAAAGTTGCGGCACGTTGTATGGCTGGCCAATCTTTAGCATCACAAGGTTTCACCAAAGAAATCATCCCAACACACTATGCTGTAAAAGAAGCCGTGTTCCCGTTCGCCAAGTTCCCTGGCGTTGACCCAATGCTTGGGCCTGAGATGAAATCTACAGGTGAAGTAATGGGTGTGGGTAAAACTTTTGGTGAAGCATTCTACAAAGCGGTATTAGGTTCAAATGAACGTTTACCGGGCTTGCCAACTGAAGGTGAAGTCAAATATGCATTCTTATCGGTTCGTGAATCAGATAAGAAATACATCGCTGATGTTGCGAAAAAGTTGATTGCTTATGGCTTTAAACTTGTTGCAACAAATGGTACACATCGTGTGCTCAAAGAAGCGGGTATCGAGTGTGAAGCAGTCAATAAAGTGACCGAAGGTCGCCCACATATTGTAGACCGCTTGAAAAATGGTGAAATTCATCTTATTGTCAACACAACTGAAGGCAAACAAGCTCAGTATGATTCTGCCATGATTCGTCGTGCTGCCCTCCAAGGCAAGGTGTATTACACCACGACAATTAACGGTGCAGAAGCAGTTTGCCAAGCATTTGCTGTGAAATTGCCAATGGATGTATACCGCTTGCAAGATTTACAAACTGTAGGTTAATTCTCTACCGATAAAGTCCCGTCACCTTATCGGTGGCGGGCTTTTTCTTTTTTTAATCCTGTATTTTCCCAACCAATTTAGAGGGGACCAGAATGCAACGTTATCCTATGACTCCCGAAGGCAAGGTTGCCTTAGAGAAAGAATTACAACAGCTCAAGACAGTGGATCGCCCACGTATTATCCAAGCGATTGCTGAAGCTCGTGAACACGGTGATTTAAAGGAAAATGCTGAATATCATGCTGCGCGTGAACAGCAAGGTTTCTGCGAAGGTCGTATTCAGGATATCGAAGGTAAACTGGGCGCAGTACAAGAAATTGATGTCAAAACACTTGAGCAAAATGGCCGTGTGGTCTTTGGCGTGACCGTAACCATTGAAAATCTGGATACGGAAGAACGTAAGACTTATAAAATTGTCGGTGATGATGAAGCAGATTTTAAAATCAATAAAATCTCAGTGAACTCACCAATTGCGCGTGGTCTTCTAGGTAAAAATGAAGGCGACGAAGCGAAAATTCAAACACCACAAGGTGAAGTTGAATACGAAATCGTAAGTGTGGAATATATTTAATATTCTATATGCAATTAACCCCTCACTTTGAGGGGTTTTTTATATTTCAGATATTAGATAAAACATAATTAGCTATATATTTTTCAAAAAACCTGATGCGAAAATTTGAAAAGCATTTAAGGCTTCGGGGAGTAACTGTTCAGGATTTTCACTAGAGGCTACCCATAATGCAGCATTCATGGCAGCGCCATTTAAAAATACTGCTGCTGCTTCTGGGTCTATCATTTTAATTCGATTTGCTGCCAAAAGTTGCTCAATACACTCACGTGTAGACTGCAGACATCTGCTTTGACTTGGCCAATGCGCTGGATCACCCAACACTGCAGGTCCATCACGTAACACAATACGCTGAAACTCAGGATTTAAAGCACTTTTAATATAAGTCTGCCCTTCAAGTAATAATCCTTCCCAGAGGTCATCTGGCTGCTCCAGATGCTGCTGAGCAAATTCAGCCATCTGTGAGTCAATCTGATCAACAACTGCGGCAAATAAACCACGCTTATCACCAAAATGATGGTAGAGCGCCCCACGGGTTAGCCCTGCTTCTGCTGTGAGTTTATCCATTGAAGTATCGGCATAGCCATATTTAGCAAATGCTCGGCGTGCTACTTCAATCAGCTTTATACGAGTTTCCGCCATCTTTCGTTCACGAACAGACATGTATTTCACCAGTTGATCATCACAAAAATTTTAATTGACATACGCCTCGTATGTCAATTATGTTTACATACGAGGCGTATGTGAAAGTTAAATGATTTTTACTGATTGCTAATTTAAATATTGAAGGAGAACAGACATGACGAGAATTGCAATATTTCCCCAAGACCGCCATGCTTTATATGAACAACATGGTTATTCAGCTGCAATTCAATCGAAAGATTTACTCTTTGTTTCAGGGCAAGTGGGTAGCCGTAAAGATGGCTCGCCTGAACCCGATTTCGAGCAACAGGTAGAACAAGCTTTCAAAAATTTAGCAGCGACATTAGCAGCGGCTGGCTGCACTTTCGATGATATTGTTGATGTCACTACTTTTCATACAGATCCTGAACAACAATTCGATAAAATCATGAAAGTTAAAAATCAGATCTTTACACAAAAGCCTTATCCCAACTGGACTGCTATTGGCGTGACTTGGCTGGCAGGTTTTGACTTTGAGATTAAAGTCATTGCGCGTATTCCTCCCAGTACTTAGCCATTGGCTCACAGGCAGAATTGAGATTATTGGTTCAGCTTGAATACAATTCGGTATAATGGCGAATTCCCTATTTTTTATATCTCCTTTATGGCCGAAAAGTTAATCAACTCCCCTGTTAAACATTGGTGTGAGTTCGAGTTTATTGCGAAAACGGTGAAAAATCCGAATATCCATATCAAAGGCAATTATTCTTATTATTCGGCTTATTGGGATCAAGGTTTTGAGCGCTGTGTGGTGCGCTATCTGCATGACAAGGCAGCTACGCCTGAGAAGCCCATTGACCAACTGCATATTGGCAACTTTGTCTGCTTTGGGGCTGAATGCGTGATTATGATGGGTGGTAATCAATTGCATCGCCCTGACTGGATCTCAACTTTCCCATTTGATACACGTAGCTTTCAGACTGCAGGTGATACGGTGATTGCCGATGGTTGCTGGATTGGTAGCCGTGCCATGATCATGCAAGGGGTCAAATTGGGTGAAGGTGCGGTGGTTGCAACAGGTGCTGTGGTCACGCAAGATGTACCGCCTTATGCGATTGTCGGTGGTGTCCCTGCCAAAGTGATTAGATACCGTTTTTCTGAACAAGATATTAAAAAACTGCTTTCCCTGAAGCTTTATGACTTAGATGAAAAGCAGATTTTAAAGATGCGTGAACAATTGCAGACTGATGATGTGGATGCACTGATTCAATTCTTTAAGCGTAATTAAGACCGCTTTTATAGATAAATTATGGTGATACATGTCTTTTGTTTTCATGGAAATTTCATCTATTCTTGAATCCATCCAAACTTAACCATAATGCTATAAATAATAACTATCCCTATAAAAATGCTAGGTTTTATTCTCATCCTAACAGGTTTAGAATAGAACCATAGCTTATATATTAATCAAATTTTATTGACTGAATTCAACGTAAAATCATAAATATAAGGAGTATCCAACATGGCTTATCAAAAAATCTTAGTGGCAATTGACGACTCTGAAATTGCTGCGAATGTCATTCGTGAAGCAGCTCAGTTGGCGAAAGCCCTAGACAGTGAACTCACGGTGGTTGAAGTGATGACTTTAGATCCTTATCTTGCAGATGCCTATATTCGTATGGGGCAAAGCAATGATTTAATAGAAAGAGTCCGAAGTTATGCTCAAGACAATCTCAGCAAAGCTGAAAAAAAGTTTGAAGAGCATGGTTTAACGGTTGCAACGCAAGTTCTGGAAGGGTTTTCAGTGCATCAAGAAATTATTGGGGCAGCACAGAACCTAGGCGCAGACTTGATCATTATGGGCTCGCATGGGCGCACAGGCTTTAAACAGTTTGTGCTCGGTAGTGTAGCGCAGAAAGTTTTAGCAGAAAGTCATATTCCCGTATTGATTGTACGTTGATAAGTACAGTCAGCAAATTTGCAAATCGGCATTTTGAGACAATAGATCAATAAAGTACTGAATATCATCTTGGTTAAATTTTTGTTTTGAGTATTCAAAATTTTTCCATACGATGCGTAAAGGATACTGAATTGGTCTAATCTCATCAGTCAAACAATCTCTTAATGCCATAGAATTACACCCCATATAACCTAATACCCCACAAACTTCTTCGCCAATATAGCAATATAAATCTAATTCAGATTCTATATACGCCCCATCCAAAATAATTTCTTTAACAATACGATCATCCTTTTGCACTAGTTGAGCTCTCAGATAACTAACATCCAACCAGCACTTCTTATCAAAATCACTGAGAGCAAACCAATATTTTTGACCACATTCACCCTTTAAATATTTATAAATCAGCTCTTTTCTCTTAAAGAATTCATTTAACTCCAATTCTGCGTCCTCCTCCCCATCAAAAGAATAGAAAATAACTAAATCATTATTTTGATATGCAAAATCGAAGCAAAAATATATTTGATCACTCATCTTTTCATGGAGGTTCTTTTGATGACAGCTTAAATAGAGTCCAAAGAGATAATCTTTTTTTGTTCTAGTGAATAATTTCAACGCGTCCATTTCAGTAATTATCTGAGGATTGAGACAATTATGAAAAATAATTTTTTCTTGGTCATATTGATATTGATCTACATTTAAACCATAAAGTACGGTATCTAATTCATTTTCATAGTCATGTTTTATAAATTCAATTTTCATTTATGTTTCACTGATAAAATGAGCTAATTTAAAAGTTAAGGCTGCCAAGCAAAGATTTTTAAACTGACCTTGCCATTTAATAAATACACCCCTTCCTGCTCTAACAAATTCTGCTGAACATTTTCACCTTTCTCATTGATTCGGGTCACACTGATCTTGCCTTGTGCGTTAATCACACGATACCAGGGAATCTCACTGTCTTTGTCTAAATGCTTAAGTACATAACCGACCAAACGTGGATGTTTAGGCAAACCAGCCAGCTTGGCAATTTGCCCATAACTTGCCACTTTTCCATAAGGAATTAAGGCAATCACTTCTAAAATTTGTCGATGTAGTTCATTGGTATCTTGCACCATACAAGCTCCAAAAATCTGCTAAGATGATCAAAATCATGCGAAAAGCTAGCTTTACAACAATTAAAACACAACAACTTGAGAGAATAAAAAATGCGATTAAAAATCACAGCGCTAAGCTTATTATTCTTGATCATCGGTACATCTTGTACAACTCAAAATTCAACCGTAAAAACGTCCCGTTCTCAATATCCTCAAGAAAGACGTGATTTACCTGTGGTTAATGTCAGCTTTATTGTGACCAGCAATCGCCCCGAAGTTCAAGCCTTAGATAACAAAGCGCAGATGAATAAAGAATTAGCCATTCTGAATCAATATTTTGTCGATGAAAATAATCATAAAATCTTTACGTTTAAAATCCACCATTACTATTCATTCCAAGAGTTTAGTAAACGTAAATGTGATCTCGCCAACCAGTTAAGTCAATCAAAAGTAATCATTCCTGCAAAGCTACCAAGTGCGGTCAACGCTTGTTTTCCTCGTAGGAAAAGTAAAGAAGTCTTATTTATTATTTACGATGCTTATAGTGAAAAACTCAAAGATGCCGATATCACCAGTTGGGGATTTCGCAATCAAGGACAGCCCTTTATGCTGATTGACTGGAAAAGACTCAATTATCAAACCCAAGCAGCCAGTATTCATGAAATGGGACATGCCTTTGGCCTCGGCCATGTATGTTCACCTAAAGCCACCAAGACAACACCAACCAATATCATGAGCAGTTATGACTGCCATTTAGGTAGTGGCGGTCTGCGTAATCTTGGCTTTACAACAAAACAGGTCAATACCATGCTCAATAATTACCAGCAATATCCTTAAAAACTGAATTGAATATAAGTACCCAAATGATCTTGCTCCACACTGTAGTGAGTTGGGTCTAACTGACGAGTCAATAATGCTCTGGCTTGTTGAAACTGCTCCTGATCAACGATACGTGGTTGCCAAAAGGTTTTGCGGTTATGTGTATAAATCGGATACAGCTTTAACTGCCACTCCATGACGTTGATTCGAACAATGGCTCCATAGGGCAAAGCCTGATATTTCTCAAAATCACCATTGCTATTAAATACACCATTCCCTATTCCAAAAATAACAGGTTTTTGATTGATCGATTGAATCGGTTGAAGGGTATGTGCACCATGCCCAATCACCACATCTACCCCGATCTGTGTCAGCACATTTGCCAGTTTCTTTTGCTCAGGATGGATAGGTCTGAAATCAACACCCCAATGACAAATCACCATGATCTTGTGCTCTGGATGTGCTAAACGATATTGCATAATCTGTTCAAATAAAACGGCATTGATACATGCCACCCCAGCACTATGACCCAGTGCATAAAAATCGTAATCTTGATAGGCCGTTTGCCGATGCCAATAGCCATTAAAAATAGCCAAACATTGCCCTGCATTATTGATGATTTCTAGACATTGATGAGCTTGTTGTTGATCATTGCCCGCCCCAATAAAATCAATATTGGCAAGCTCTAACTGGGTTAAAGTGTGTTTTAGGCTTGCGTCGCCATAGTCTTTGAGATGGTTATTGCCCAAACACAGCGTATTGAGATGAATCTGTTTAAATTCGTCTAAAGTTTCCTGCGCTTTTGCCCCCAAAATATAGTCTTTTTTCCCACATAAACCTGAATGTTCATCGAGATTGAAAACAGCTTCTAAATTGGCAATATTAATATCATCTGCGCCAAAGAATGGTTTGATCGCTTCAAAAGAGTGACTGTAACCATAGCGTTGTAAGGCATCATCAATGCCTTTATTTTTTCTTTTAGCTGTATAAAACTCACCGAAATAAGTATCACCAATAATATTGATCCATTCTGTCTTGGCTTGGCGCTGCTTGGTGGGTAACCGACCTTGTTGGAAATAATGATAATACGGAGCTAAATGATCAATACGATGTAACTGATCTAATAACTGGAAAATACCAAGTGTCTGATTGTGATGGCGGTAAGAAAAGTAATAATCTTGCTTTTGATCAGTGAGATAAAGAATTGCATCAAGTGCCTTACACGTCATTAAGGAACTGGTGGCTGCAATATCCAGATCATTTAGATTCAGTGATTTAACAAAAACTTGTTGTAACAACACCCTTGGCATACTAAATATTGCCTGAGCCAAACAGTATAAGTTTTTAAGGCTATTTTTATCGCCAATGTGCAAATCAAATTTTCTGGCTTTTTCTGTAAGCTTCATCCGCATCTCAGCTAAATTACGAAATAGCTGAAAACCAAGAACCTGTTGGATGTTTTGAGTTGGATTAAAAGTCAGCAATTGCAATGAGGCTAGAACAGTATAGCGTTGTTGCAAGATCAAACCGGAGAGATCAGCCTGTTCGGTATGTAGTGCATGGTCTGTAGTAAGCAGCTCTTGAAGTTGCAGCTTTCCATCGATCACTCGTTCTAAAGCCTCGAGTAATAGCAGCCAATATGAACAATCCCCTGCAATTTCTGTCTGCCAAACCGGATGTTGAAAATCTTCATGCCCCATCTGACTCATAATTTTTATTTCTTGAGGTGTATTCATTTAGTTCACCCTCAAGCTTCCGTTTCAAAATATTGTACATAAGCAACATAGCCTGAAAGATTATGTTCTTGGTCATCGATACGTACACGAAAACGATCATGCCGAACATAGAAGGCATTCCGTATTTTATCTGGGCGCGCCATATACATCGCCACTTCAGGATAGAAAAAACCGGTGCGCTGGAATTCAGTTCGCAACTCAATCATCTTTTTTAACTCATCGAATCGTGCTTTGACAAACAGCTCCTGTAAACCTAAATCCCGCATGCGCTGCACCATTTGATAAGCAGCCATCATCATTTCAAGTAAGGTTGCATAAGCTGTTTTACGATTTCGAATAAACATCATATGTTTTAAATAATTATTCATGCCAAATTGAAAATATTTTTCCTCTGGGCAAATTTTTGTCAGCTCATTGGTGCAGTAGCTCAGCCAATGGTCATGATAGCGGTCATATTTTTTTTCAATAAATCGTTCAAACATGCATTTGACGGTTTCAAGGAGTTTTTCATCTGCATCAAGCTGATAGAGACGTAATAAAGCCAAGGCTGCTTCACCATCATAATAAATGATGCGGAATTTTTCTTTGATGTCATAGCTTGGATAATGCAATACATGCGTGGTTTCACCTGCTTCATTGATCATCGACAGGATGCCATTGGCCAAGGCTTGTGCATCTTCAAGATAGTAATCATCTGCTGTGATTTCCTGATATTTGGTCAGCATCAAAATTGCCGCCGCATTGGCTCCCAATTTAATTTCATCTAACTGCCCCAGCTCTGTTCCATCAAGCATATAGGCCAAACCCGCCTGTTTTTCGATATAAAAATGCTGTAAGGCATAATCGATTGCAGAGCGAATTTTTTCTATCTCCAACGAATATGGATGAATAGCTAAAGTCTCAATAAGCGCATAAACAGAAGTGCAGTGCCGAACCGTGTTATAACTACGAATCTCACGATCATAGGCAGGGAAAAAACCATAATTGAATTTTCCGTCCTGCTGGATTTGCTGAAAGAGAAACTGTGCATTTGTTTCAATCATTTTTTTTAAATGTTGTTTTTTCGGTTCAAGCAAGCAACGAACACCATTTTCAGTGAACTGACTTTGCAATGGAATCAGTTGCCCCTGTTCATACATCACGGCATAGGTATCAAAGGTCCATACCTGCCGAATCTCGGCAATGTTTATCGCGTTATGCCGATTCGGATATTTTTTTAAAATACTGCTATTTAAGTTCTTCTCATCAATAAAATTTGGTGTGCTATAGCTAAGTGCCCGAATAATTGCCTTGCCATATAATTCTTGCTCCAAAAAGCAAAGCTTAAAGTCTGCATCAAAACTCATCCCTTTCCGATAATGATTATTATGGAATTGGTTTTTTAAAGTTTGTTCGATGTGCTGCCATTGTTCGACTTGGATATTATAGGCTACATCAATTTTAACAAATGTGCTGAGTACTTCAGTCGACGAAAATTGCTGTTCTAGAAAATCAAATAATTGTTGCTGTGTATCAGAAAAATCGGAGCAGGATGAATTCCAAACTTGGCAACGTTGTGTCTGTTCACCAAAGGAACAGAAAATAGCAGTTTTAGACACATCAATATGTGATTGAAGCTGTTGCAAGAATTGCTCACTGAGTTGCTGTTTTAATTGCTCAAATGCCGAAATCGTTGTAATGGTCATATCTTCAAGTTTTTAGAATTTTTTAAGTCTTTTAAATAAGATACCACATATTTTAATCATCTTCTCAAAATGAAAAAGAGAGCCCGAAGGCTCTCTTTTAGAGTTAAAGATTTGGATTAGTAAATGATTTGACCATTGTTGAGTAAATCATTGAGTGTCAATGATGCTGTAGGATGATCTAAATGCAACGTCAACAATTGAGTACTTGTATAAGTTCCGCCTAAACCATCACGATCCACACTGATGGTTGCACTTTGAGTCGTCGCATCGTAGCTTACTGATACATACGAACCAATGGTGAGACTATTTGGCGTACCAATTAATAAGTTGCTGATATCAATCTTGTCAGCCTGATCATCTGTAGCGACATTGCCTACATGGAAATCTGTCCAAGTATCAACACCACCCGCTGTTGTATTACCTCCTGTTGCATTCACTACACCTGCAGCAGTTAAAGTATTGTAAATCAAGGTATCTGAGCCATTACCAAGTGTGAAGGTATCATTTGCCGCAGTACTCACTGCTAGACTGTTCAACTCTTGACCTAAATGAATTGTTAAAGTGCTCGTTGACTCGGCACCAGTAATCGATACAAGTTTATAATTAATCGTATCAATGGTTGCATTCGCCGCGCTATCAAAAGCTTTGTAGTAATACGAACCATCATGATTAACATACAATGTACCTTCACCCGTATTAATCGCTTGCCCTGCCGCAATCTGGTAATTACCTGGTGATACTTCAACAAACAATTGAGAAGCAGTTGTCGTATCTGCAACACCACCCGCAGTATCACCCAACAGGATATTGCCGTGAATCCAGTCGCTTAAACCATCTGGTGTATAGCTGTCCAAATGCGTTGTTTTGGTTGTTACCACAGAGTCAAGCGTCACAGTACCAATTGGAAGCAGACTTGATAGACTGAAGACCACTCTATAAGTTCCTTCAGACAAGTGATTGACATCCGCTGAATAAGCTGGAGCACCTAAAATACCAGCTAGCGCTGTCGCAGATCCCGTATAAACAGTGTTGACCCATGTACCGCCAACAAGTTGCTGAATGGTATAACCAGCAGTTGGTAACACCGAAAGACTCAATGATGTCGTGTAATTCAATTGTACATGCACATCATTAACCGTATTAGCAGCAATCACAAATTGGTTAGATGTTACAGTACTACTCAACACAGGAAGCGGTGGGAAACCGGCCAAATTACCGATAGTGACATTACCGCTTGGTACATCTACTGCCGCATCCACTACAGGTTTCATACTGATTGTTGCATTATTCGAATCCGCGTTGGCAACTGGAGCAGGAATAACAGCATCTGCACCTGGATTTGCGATATTCCAGTTGAGATTCACATCCGGCGAACCAATTTGGATATGCAATGTCGCAGTATCAGTTTTACCTGTTACAGGATCAGTGACCGTATAAGTGAAACTGTCCACCTTACCAATATTCGAGGTATTTGCTGCTGCTTGGTAACTATAGCTACCGTCCGCATTAATGGTCAAAGTACCGTATGCGCCGACTATCGTTGTTGCTGTACCTGCGATGACACCAGATACATTGCCATTTTCAGATGTGACAGCAGTCACAACCGTCGTGGTTGTAATATAGTCTGGCTTATAATTCGAACCATAACCTGCCGAATTATCATCAGACAGAACATTACCCGTAATTGGGTTTACAACCAAGGTAGGTACTTGAGTAATATCACCATTATTCAATGTAATATTAGCCGTAACACTACCAAGCGCAGTAAGCAGTGTATTGCTCTCCATAAATAACTCATATGTACCTGCACCTAAGTTATCCACTTTGAACTTCACTTCAGAACCGAAGATACCCAGCAGATCAAGTATGCCTGCATTCGAGCTATCTGCAATTACCGTACGCGTACCGTCTGGATTGACTCGGGTTAATACCACATGTAAACCATCAACCACTGTTGCAACTGAGCCAAAGTTCACTGCAAAAATTGCTTCGGTAATATGACCAGGAGCAACCGTGAATTGTGCTGTACCTTGTTTTGTACCAATCACTACACCGCCAACACCAAGTAGCCAGTTATAGCTAATCGCGTTTGCAATAACTTGTGTCGTTATTGGATAAACGAGATCAATTGCAGCGGAAGCAACGTTGTCCATCGCATCCACTGGTACTGGACCTGTAATAATTGCAGGTTGAGATGGATCGTTCGGATTCCATGTCATAGCCACATTATTGCTATCCAAGTGAACATAGAGATTCGCTTGTGAAGTATTGCCCGTAGCTGGATCCAGTAAGGTATAAGTAAACTGGTCAACCTTACCGAGATTCAATCCATTCGCATTTGGTGTATAGGTATAATTACCGTGTTGATCAATTACTAAAGTACCGTAAGTACCTGTAATTGTTGTTGTGCCTGTTGTAGCGACAGCATGACCGTTCACCACCGAAATAACGGCATTATGGCTAGCTGCATCTACCGCACCATTCAGACCTGCATCTTTAATTACGTTGCCAGAGATCGGATCCACTGTGTATCCAGCCACAACATATGGATTATAAACATCCATTTTGCCTGTTAATGTTCCACCTAGACCAACACCCACCAAACCTCCATAACCAATAAAGGCACGATATTGACCTGTAGCTAAACCATCAACCACAGCCGTTGCCACGCCTCCAATCAGTGATAGGTTAACCAAGGTGGCTTGTGGGTTTGTTCCACCAACAGAAACCCATTGTTTTGTTGCTGCATCATATTTTTGAATCACAAGTGAATAATCACTTAATACATTCGCAGTGAGTAAACCACTGAACGTAAATGTTGCTGTACTTGTTCGATCAGCATCTACGTTAAATGCAATTGTTGAGTTACCTAGCAGTTGTAAATTCAAACCGAGTAAGGATACGGCTGCCACATAACTTGCACTACCAAGCGCAACATCATGTGCAACCAGTAATGACTCTGGATTAATTTCAGCTACTGCAAGATTATCTGCAGCTTTCACAGAGCTTAATTGGATATTCAGTGATGCTTGAGCAGTATCGCCAGAAGCAGTATCTTTTAAGGTATACACAAAGTGATCTACCTGTCCAAGTCCTGCTGCATTTGCGTTAGGTGTATAGGTATATGATCCATTCAAATTGATCACTAAAGTACCATAAGTACCAGCTATCACCGTACCATTTGCAAGAACAGGATGACCATTCACCGCATTAATCACTGTTGTTGGTGTTACAACATCGACCTGACCACTTGCATTACTATCAAGAATCACATTACCTGTCGCATTTTCGGTAAAGAATCCACCAATTTGCGTCGTGTCATAGACATCCATAGTACCGGTTAAAGTACCCAGCAAACCCACACCTGCAATACCAGTATAGGCCATAAACGCACGATATTGACCTTGTTCCAGTCCGTCAATAACGATACCTGGTGTAGAACCTAATAAAGTGAGTTTCAGAATATCTGCTTGACCACCACCGTAAACTGAAGTCCATTGACCAGTCGTTGTATCGAGCTTTTGCAAAACAAGCGAGTAGTTGGCTAAAGCATTCACACCAATTAAAGCACTATAAGTGAATGTCGCATTGCCTTCTTGATTCGCTGCAACCGTAAATCCAACCCCATCAGAACCGAGTTGTAAATTAAGGCCTAACAATGAAACAAGCGCTAAATATGTTTTACTGCCCAAGGCTGCATCATGTGTAATCAGTAAAGGCTCTGGTGCAAGAACTGCGGTAGCAATATTGTCATAGGCAATAATCGTTGTATTTGTAAGGGTATAGCTTTGTGATCCTTGAATACTACTGCTATTCCCTGCGGCATCAGTAAATTTTGCTGTTGCTTGGATTGTAAGATCCGTATCAGCCGCAAGTTCACTGCCAGGGACACTGGTCGTCCAGGTATGTGTCACAGGATCAACCACTGCCGAATAATTTATACCATTCACATTCACTTGAATTGTGGTGGTTACCGCATCTGCTGGAATGGTTAATGTACCTGATATTGTAACCGGCCCGCCTATTTCTGACGGATTAAGAACGTTATCGCCAGTAATTGGATTAATCGCAATTGCAGCAGTACTAATATCAGGAGGCGTTGTATCCACTATAATTGTTACATCTGATGCTTTATCCACATTACCATAAGCATCCACCGCTTGTGCATGAATGACCAAGGAGCCATCGCCAGCCACTGCAACTGCTGCCGTGATATACCCATTGAGTAAATCTGCTGCTGTCACGATATGGTTATTGCCATTAACAGTCACTACAGTACCTGCAACTGCATTTGGTCCTAAAGCAACACGTGCATTGAAGCTAGCATCATTGCCTAATTCCGTAGCATTCAGGATACCATCGCCATTTAAGTCATCTGGTACGGTGATCGCACCAATCAAATCAGCTGGAGTCGCAACTGTTCCTGTTGCTGGTAAGGACACATTCCCTGCCGGATCAGTCGCGGTCGCGGTCACCGCCTCACCATTCAACAAGCCG
>NZ_BBTF01000042.1:0-32912 GCF_000876115.1 Acinetobacter sp. NBRC 110496 | reverse complement strand
TGCTTTTGTTTTGCCAAAGATATTGGATAAATTTCCTGATCGATCAGTTATGTTGACAGGTACAACAATTCTTGTAATTGGACTGTTAAGTGGTTATTTCATTACATCTTATAGTGGTTTGCTTGCACTTTGGTTTGTACTAGGTATTGGGTATTCTGTTTCACAAACACCTACAGGCCGTTTAATTCGCAAGTCTGCATCGAGTGAGAATAGGACTTCTCTATTCGCAGCCCAATTTGCGTTTTCACATGCTTGCTGGTTAGTGACTTATCCTTTAGTTGGATGGCTCAGTACTAACATAGGAACATTACAAACATTTATACCGATGGCAGTGATTGCAACTATTTCTTTATTACTTGCAATGCGTTTGTGGCCATCTCAGGATGAGGCACATTTACCACACAGTCATGATGAATTACCTCCAGATCATGAGCATTTGCAGCAGCATCGAATCAATGGAGTACACGTCCATGAATATGTTATTGATGACTATCATGAAAAGTGGCCTAAATAACTCTTTAAAAAACTAATCTTAGTATGTTTAATGGGGCTTGCAGTAACAAATGCTTTTGCTCATTCAGGTGGTACTGATTCTTCAGGCTGCCATACGAATAGCAAGACAGGGGATCGTCACTGCCATTAATAATAAAAATGAGTAGAACATTTTGTTCTACTCATTTTGAATAACGATCTAATAATAATAAGTACTGTTTCATTTCTTCTTCATCAAAATTTTGATCCCCTTTCAATACATGCTCTCTTAGATGTTGTTCTAGAAGTTGCTGCATTAGCCCGTTAACAGCACCCTTAATTGCTGCAACTTGTTGTAAAACATCAAGACAAGAACTTTCAGGCGTTAATAGTGATTTTTCTACAGATGTAACTTGTCCTTGAATTCGTTTGATGCGATTAAGAATTTTTTTATCTTGATGCAAATGAGACATGATTTTTCCTTAAAAAAATATATACTAGGGGGAGTATCTTGAAAAGATAAAATTTATGCAACTTCATAGTAACTTAGATCGTCGTCATTCTCATCAATTCGATGAGGGAAATCCTTTAGCGCAAAAGAAAATTCTGATAGCAACAATCCTGACAGCAATCATGATGGTATTAGAAATTTTTGGCGGTTGGATTTTTAATTCGATGGCCTTACTCGCAGATGGGTGGCATATGAGTTCACATATGGTTGCTCTCGGTTTAGCCTATTTCGCATATCGAATGGCTCGACATTATGCTCATGATCAGCGCTTTAGTTTTGGCACTTGGAAAATTGAAATTCTAGCTGGGTACAGTAGTGCTATTTTACTTATGGTTGTTGCACTCTTAATGGGAATTCAATCTGTCGATCGATTAATGAATCCCGTAAATATTCATTACAATGAGGCCATACCAATTGCAATCGTTGGCTTATCAGTAAACTTGATTTGTGCATGGTTGTTGCACGATGGGGGACATCATCACGACCACGATCATGGTCATCACCATGAGCACGATCACCACCATGACTTAAATCAAAAGGCAGCGTTTCTGCATGTGGTAGCTGATGCCGTTACTTCTGTATTGGCAATTGTTGCTTTAATTGCGGGGAAATATTTTGGGTGGAGTTTCTTGGATGCATTATTAGGTGTGGTTGGAGCCATTCTTGTCGCTAAATGGTCATGGGGATTATTAAATGAAACAGGAAAGACACTACTCGATGCGGAAATGTCTCACCCTGTGGTTGAAGAAATCAAAGAAGTTATAGAGCAATTTCCTCAAGTTAAGATTACAGATTTACATGTTTGGAAAGTTGGTAGAGGTAAGTTTTCTTGTATCTTGGCTTTAGAAAGCATAGGTGTAGACTTAACACCAGATGTCGTTAAGAAAGCTCTTTCTATTCATGATGAGATTGTACATGCGAGTGTTGAAATACATTTTACTTAAGGGCAGTAATCAATAATTGAGATGAATAATGCTATATAGACTAATTCTGATCCGAAAATTATTTATTTTTTGACGATAAAGGATACCTAAAAAAGCTTAATTAAAAAATTCAGCATTTTTTAGATTAAAATTAAATCATCTTTTTTTATTTTAACTCCTATAAGAACCTCTTCATAATTAAAATTATATAATAAAGTGGGACTATAAAATATTTTATCAAGTAATTCCAATTGTTTGCTTGGTAAAAATTTATGAAGATAAATAAAATCACACTCAACATCTTCAAAGCTTAAATTTTTAGATAAACTTTTACAAAAATGAATAAAATCCTCTAATTTAATAGTATTATTTTTATCGTATTTTTCAGAATACTTGTTAATTATCAATTCTGAAAATCCATCATTTGTATTCAATATTTTTTTAACATTTAAATCAACTTTTATTTGCCCAAAATTTTCATTGTAATAATTCAAAAGGTTATATAACTCTTTGTCGTAATTATTGGAAATTTTGTCGACGAGCTCGAATCCGACAATATTCGAAAGACTCTCTCTAATTTTCAAACCAACTAAAGAAATGCTATTTATCAATCTAACTATTCTAAACACTAACAAGAAAAATTCATATCTAACTGTTTTGTAATTAGGAAATCTAATATCAGTTCTTATAAATAACTCTCTAAACTCTTTGACTATAAACGAATCTGGTTGTATTAAAAAATCAATAGACTTTCTTAATCCTTTATGTAAATTATTTAAACTATACTGCTCACTTCTACTAGGTGATAAACCTCTAAAATTAAAAAAATCATTATAAATCATAAAAATATCACTATGGCTTATTCTTTCATCACATTCAACAATATAATCACCAATATTTGAATAAACATAAGTCTTGCAGAATTTGCAGATTTCAATTTTTTCGGCATCCCAATCTAATAATTTATTACAGTGGGGACACCTACTTATATATGGAATCGAATGAGTAGGACATATAACATTTTTTCTGTATCCATTAAGAGAGACATAATTGTGCTGCTTAATACAATATGGACAAATTAAGAGACAACTAACTACATAGAAATTATTTTGATCAGTTAGACACAATTTATTTATCTCATCTTCTACTAAATCTGTAAATTTGTAAAAAACTAACTTATCAAAATTCCCTTTAACTATGTTGATAGTACTTATCTTATTTTCAAAAATTGATTTTATGACAGAATTTAGTGAAGGGTAAGCATTAGCTATTTTTATACGATTTAAAAAACTTAAAATAAATTCATCTTCTTCTGGTATAGGGATGACAAGAAAATTTCTATTAAAATTTGGCTTATTCATTGCTTATACTCCACTTAATGAAAGTATGATTACGTAAATAATTAGAACTAAGAGTTTCTTATTTTTGAAGAAATACTAGTCATATCTAGACGAAATGGATTTGATTTAGTTTTACTTACATAGGAAGTAATACCGTCATCCCATGCTTTAATAAACTCTTCAATCGTTATTGTATAGTTATCTTTTTTCATCACTTGAAAAAGACAATTTTCTAAAAGAAGCATTAGGTAGGCATGGTGACCATTTGTAGCTATATAAATCTGTAAAGCTAATAGCTGACTTGTTAAAGAAGGTTCAAATTTAATATGTAAATATTTTTCGATATTTAATGAAATCTGATGAAGGAAAGCATGTAATGTCCCTGGTTCATCTATTCTTGTAACTCTAAGCTGATTCAGCTTAAAGGTTTGTGAGAATCTTCGGGCAAGCTGACTGTCAACCTTCAATAACGACTCAAACTCAGGTAGACCCACTAGGCAAAAGCAAATACCAGTTTCATTCACCAAGGTTTTTATCCAATTGCATACCACTGTATTAATTCGTTTGGTCGAAGTTTGAAGATCAAACAAATGATGAAATTCATCCATAAATATCAGCCTTGTTTCACATACTTTTAACAGTGCTACAAGTTTGTGATTCATCTGTGCTGTGCTCCCTGAAAAAGGAGCAGGATCATGCAAAGCATTTAGCATACAACTTGCAACAGATTTCACAGTAGCTGGTGAGGGTACTTCTATATAAAACACAGGGACTATAGACTTCTTAAATCCCTCCTCAGTCCGATAAGTAGGCGGATGCTTTTTCACAATAGTTTGGCAGAGCGTTGTTTTTCCTAATCCCCCTTTTGCTAATAACAAGCAACCAAATGGCTGAGCGTATGTTTTATTTTTTTCTGCACAAAGTAAAATCCCTTTATAAGCTGTATTAAATTCAGATGAAACTATAACAAGTTGCATGATTTTATTAATTTTATCTAAAATAACTTGATCACTATTCATTATCAAACTCCCAAGTTGAAAAATCTGAATAGTTATCTTTTTCATCGAATAGGTTATCTGAAACTAAGTCTCCTGTCTGTGCTGCTATAAGTGGTAAATTACTGAAACTAAATACTTCTTCTTCAGCTAGATTAAATTCCATTGGGTCATCCAAAAGAGTTTTTAAATGATTTGGCAATTCAATCTTAAGTTGTTTCGCTTTTTTATTTAACTTAACCTCCGATTGAATACGCTGATGTAAAGCCCATCGTGCAAAATCTGTTACATGTTCACCCAATTTTTCTTTATCCGCTTTTGATATTTTCTTTTTTTCTTCGAGAACCATCTCATGTTCATACAATGTCAATCCTCTTGTATAGGTTGGATCAGTTGAATCAGCTCGAATATAATTACTACTATCAAATGGATCTTGAAAATAAACATATTCTAGATTTGATTCATCCACCATAAGGATAACTTTATGTATCCCCTGAGCTGACAATGTTGCAAGTACGTGAGATTTATAAGTTAAATACAGGAATTTAACCTGACCATGATTTATATTTTTTTTAAAAGTTTTTCGTGTAAGGACATCAATCTGAAATTTTGAGAGCAGAATAGGAGGGCTTATGTTAACTGCATCCTCCCATGCAAGTATAGGAGCTCGATTTGTACTTGAATGTATACTTTTATGATAAATTTCATCAATCCATTCAGTTAGATAGGATCTTAAATTGGCTAAAGTAATGCTAGCATTTTTTTTTGGATCATAATCGGCTTTTTCTCGAGGATTTGAAAATGTAGTACCCTTTATTTTTTGAATCAGATTATAAGTTATTGTCCCAAAAAAACGTTCAATTTTAGCTTTATCATTCGGGGTTCTATTTTGAGCGGGTTGGATAGTAATACCTAATTCACAGCATATTTTGCTCATTGTATTGTTTTTAAATTCCACACCATTATCAGGGATAATCAAGCTGGGAATTCCACCTGGAAGACCATTATGTGGTCTATCCAACATATCTTTAAAAGTTGCAAGAGTACTCGAAGCATTAACAGGTAGCATACTTAGATACCATCCAACAATACAACGAGTAAAGATATCAATAGCACAAGTTAGAAAAGGACGCCCCATAACATCTTTCGATTCTTCATCGATAATAAATATGTCTAAATAATGAGTATCAATTTCGACTATTGCCATCACAAATGGGCTTTCTTTTTTTATTCCGGCAGCTTTAAATGTTGTATTTGCAATTCTCGCACCTTTTTTTGCTCGTAGTACAATGTAAGGATCCAACTGCTTAATTCTTCGTTGAATAGTACGTAATGATGGACATTGATTAACATTTATATCTTGCTCAAGCATTTTTGCTTTGATAACCGCACGAACATCAATGCTGCTTCGACGTTCTTTCGGTTCTAAATAGCACTCTTTAATTGCAAGATTTATAATTTGTTCAATTTCAATATTGAAGCGAAGAAATTTATTTCCTACCTTGAATTTATTTAAGGTATAGAGATCCTTGTCATTATCTAAATACAGTTTTATCCACCTCATGACTGAACGAGGTGAGGGCGGAGAATGGTCCTTTATTCGTCTTGAAACATCGATAATTGTCTTATAAACATTAAGATGTGAATGGGGATGACTAACTGAATTTAACACAGTTTTAATATATTCTTGTTTTCTCAATAGATCTCTAGTTTTTTCCATACTTAATAGTGAGTCAGATAAATCTCCGTTTAATGTGATCTCACCTGAATGATATTTTTCAGTAAATTTTTCGATACTAATTGAGTAGATTTTCCCCCCAGCGATTGCTGAGTAGCGTACCATCCCTTGACTTGTCCAACTAACTTCATAGGGGGTTCCGGTTAGTAAAAATCTTAATCCTATCTTTGGAATTAACAAATGTGAGTTCATAGTAGCCCCCGAGATCTGACTGCCTCTACTAGAGCTGGGATGTAAACTGGCATAGAAATATATTTATAAAATATTAAGTAGTATGCTATATCAATAGGCAAGCTATTGTTTTCAAGTATTTTTTGTATTTCTATGAATAATAATCGATCATGAGTAGGAATGACTTTTATTGCTTTATCTAGCAGCTGATCTGTCCACGATTGCATTCCTAAGCGTTGATAAAAATATAATAATGCACTTTGGTTAAATCCCAGCACAACATCACTTTTATCGACTATCTTATATTGTATGTTATGGTAATTTATTATTTTTTTAATTCGATGATGTTTCTTGTCTTTTTTTTCTGTCAAATTAAGTTTATCTGCCTTTACTTCATGGACTTCAACGCGGCCATCAGAGTATTTAACTAAAAAGTCAGGATAATTTGATTCACATTGACTTAATTGGATTTTTAATGCTTGTGTTCGATAGGAAACAACAGAAAGATCTCTCTCTAATTCAATTGCATATGCTAATTCCAAATTACTTTCAACAGGTATCATTCCAACATTTTTTTTACTAGGAAATAACGAGGTACGTTTACCAACGCTACCTTGATGAATTTTCCTGATGCCATGCAAGACACCTGCAATATCAGAGCCACGCTTAAAAGCAAGTTCGATCTGTTCATGAAGATTTGAGTTTGGATCATCTTTATATTTTTTCATTTGGAATACCTTCCTTAACTAACTCGCTAAAAATAAAACAGCAGGGCTGCTATTCAGAAACGAGCCTGTTTATTCACTTTGTAAAAAACAAAATGTTGGGCTTGACGAATTGCCCAATACAGAAGATACTTCAAATACGTGGTTTCAGTACTTCTGTATTGGAATCAAACGACTTATGTCTGCAAACATAAGTCGTTTTCTTTTTTTATAAACCTATAAGAATAAATTTCTATTGCTTTATACCTAACTTCACTGCGATCAGATGGCTTTTTCCTCTTTGTGGAATGCGTGTGTGATTCAATATCTGGTAGACCAATGGAGCAGGGAAATTATTTTCCCTTGACCATTCCGCAATTGATATACCAGAACTATTAAATTCTTCTTTTACTTGCTGGATACTTTTAATCATCTCGAAAGCTCCTAAATTTTTTATAAAAATATAGTAATTTTATAAAAACTACAATTTTCCATATTTCTTGTTTAAGACCAAAATTTTCCATAAAAAATCAAAAAATAGAGTTTAAATTACACACAAGCCTTTGTTTTTATTATCTAAATATGCATTTTTGAAAGTCAAAGACTTTGATATCTAGTCTTAAAATGTATTCAAGGGTTTAAGAGCTAAGTTTAATTTTTTTCGATACTTATTATCAATTTTTAGCTAGGGTTTTAAGTAAGATTAATTTACTAAGACTTTTATATACTTAATAAAGGTGGAGTGGTTTAAATACATTTTAATTAAAACCTAGCGATACTTTTAAAGTTTCATGAATATATTTTAAAAAAGCATAGGAAAAGGGATAAATGTATTTTAAGGCATTGAAATATTTTATTACATTTTTGTAAGAATTCTTTTTTACGGAAATAAAATATTCAGGAGATTTTTTAATAAAAAGGTAGCCAAGTAGTATTTCATCAGAGAAATTGGAATTCTTTATTCTACTAAATGAGCTGCGTAAACTTCACAATGATATAGATGCTGACGTTAGATCATTGAAGCTTGATAAGCGCATACGATATGTTGGAAAGATAAAAGGGTCATTCATTAGAGCTAAAGAATTGCTAAGAACTCTAGGTAGGACAGCATGAAAAATAGGAAAAAGTTGAGCCAAAGAGTTTCAAGAGTCAGGTCAATCAAGTACATGCATGTGTAACCATATTAAATAAGTTCATCAAAGTAGGTAAAACCGTAATACCCAAGTTGTAATTTAAATTTGAATGCTATGCACAACATAGACATATGAATGACGTAACATCTGTCGCGAATGACAACTTATATGTCGCGTGACGTGACAGTGATAGAAGCGCACCGCCTTTAGGTATGCCATTTAACATAATATACATTATGCGAAATAATACAATATTAATAATTTGATATGTAATGACTTTTATAATACTCAATTTCCCTCAAATACTGATGTATGTTGACATGCACTCAAATATTAAACACAATGCTTTCACTATATAAATGTGTTTATACCAATAACAATGCCTTCGATTTATCAATTAAAACCAGCATTTCAGAATTTACTTCGCCCATTTGTACAATGGCTTTATTCTAAAAAAATCACAGCGAATCAAGTTACGCTCTTAGCAATGTTCATTTCTGTAGCCTTAGCAATCGCACTTTATAGTCTGCATCTTTACCAACAACCTTTAATCCTATTTTTACTATTGCCTGTATGGATGTTGCTTCGTATGGGTTTTAATGCAATTGATGGCATGCTCGCGCGTGAATTCAATCAACAATCAGAACTTGGCGCATATTTAAATGAAATTTGCGATGTCATCTCAGATTCAGCGCTTTATCTATGTTTTTTAGGCTTAGCCTTTATTAATTCCTATTTATTAGGTTTGGTCGTATTTCTGGCAATTCTGAGTGAATATGCTGGCGTTATGGCACCTTTAATTGGTCAGGAACGTCGTTATGATGGTCCTATGGGCAAAAGTGATCGTGCATTTTGGTTTAGTTTAATTGCAGTATGTGTCAGTTTTAGTCCATATTTAATTCAAAATAACTACACAAATTCAATCATTTACATCTGTAATGGACTGCTTGTTTTTATTGCAGCACTATTGGTTTTGACAATTTATAACCGTATTAAAAATAGTATTCAACTTTAAGGAAAATCAGATGCAAAGCTCACAAAAACATATATTTACTAGCCATGATGATACCCAATTAGCCTATCAACATTGGCCAGCGGCTACAGAACAAGACATAAAAAAGGCAATTATTTTATTCCATCGTGGACATGAACATTCTGGCCGTATGGCACATTTGGTCAATGAGCTTAATCTACCAGAATTTGATTTCTTTGCATGGGACGCACGCGGACATGGAGAGTCACCTGGTTTACGTGGTGATGCGCCAAGTTTCTCTGCATGTGTAAAAGATATTCAATATTTTGTGCAACATATTGAATCTACGTATAACATTACATCAAGCAATATTGCTGTGATTGGTCAAAGCGTTGGCGCAGTTTTAGCAGCAACTTGGGTTCATGATTATGCACCAAAAATCAGAGCTTTATGTCTAGCTTCACCCGCATTTGATATTAAACTGTATGTCCCATTTGCGAAAACAGGTTTAACGGTTCTCAGCAAACTTAAAGGTAATTTCTTTATTACCAGTTATGTAAAAGCCAAAATGCTGACGCATGATGTTGAGCGTGCAAAAACCTATGATACAGATCCACAAATTGCCAAAGCCATTTCTGTACGAATGCTTTTGGGTTTATATGCTGCCTCTGAGCGTATCGTCAATGATGCACAAAATATCTTTGTGCCCACTCAGGTTTTATGCTCTGGCTCTGATTTTGTGGTGTTCCGTAAGCCACAACGACAATTCTACGAAAAACTTCCTCATCCACGTAAAGAATTTCATGTTCTAAAGGGTTTTTATCACGATACTTTAGGTGAAAAAGATCGTCATATTGCAATCGAAAAAATTCGTCGTTTTATCTTACAAAGCTTTGCTGAAGATTATCAGGCGCCAGATGTACTCAATGCCGATAAAATTGGTTCAAGCTGTGCAACTGCTGAACAATTGAGTAGTCCACTTCCCGCTTCTTCAATCAAGAATCTGTTCTGGAATTTAACCAAACGGAATTTAAAACTCGGCAGCAAATTTTCCCGTGGTCTTAGAATTGGTGAAGATACTGGTTATGACTCTGGCAGTACGCTAGATTTTGTCTATCGAAATCAAGGTGAAAGTAAAAACATTCTCGGTAATATCATTGATCAACAGTATTTAAATGCAATTGGTTGGCGTGGCATCCGCGTGCGTAAACAGCATATCGAGCAGTTATTGGCGAAATATGCACAAGTTTTAAATAAGCAACGCAAAGACATTCGCATCCTAGATATCGCCGCGGGTCATGGTCGCTATATTTTAGATGCGGTGAGTCAACTGCCAACACCACCGAAATCCGTCTTATTAAGAGATTATAGTCAATTAAATGTTGATTCAGGTAGCGCCTTGATCCAAGAACGAAAACTGGACAATATCGCCCAATTTGAACTCGGTGATGCCTTTGACACGCCGTCATTGGCCAAAGTTAAACCAAAGCCAAATTTGGTCATTGTGTCTGGGCTTTATGAGCTGTTTAGTGATAATGATTTATTAAGACAATCACTCTCAGGGATCCATCAAGCTATGTTACAAGGTGGTTTCCTGATTTACACGGGACAAATTTGGCACCCACAACAAGAATTTATTGCGCGTGCTTTAACCTCACACCGTCAAGGTGACGCTTGGGTAATGCGGTTACGCTCACAAGCCGAAATGGATGCACTGGTTGAACAGGCTGGCTTTAAAAAAGTGGATCAATGCATTGATGAATTTGGTATTTTTACAGTTTCGGTTGCCCAAAAAATTTAAATACATTTTGATGCATTAGGTCTAGGCATGGTAGTCGTTGCAGCACTTGCTGAAAAACCAATGATAATAGGGCACCTCGAAAAACCCTTGCACTGATTGGGGTCGATCGGCGGAAGCCGGTTTTTGGCGTCGCGAAACTTAGGTAGATCATGCGAAAACGTCAGAGGATTGATCAGAAATTTGAAAAAACCACTATCTTTTTATCCACAGAAAAATCACTGACCCCGCATGGGAACCCATCGTGCAAATAAATCTCTAGGATTTTTTTCCACATCAAAGGGAAAAAATCATTTGCATAACATTGAAAAATCATTTGAACATCTCCAGACATGGAGTCTCGTAAATTATCAATATCATTTCGTGGATCTATAAGCTTTTCCACTGCCCCATTGAAGTCACCTCGCAGGGCGCCAAATGATTGATTCTTCTCCAAATGATAATCTACATAAGAAAAGGATTCCCAGCCATCCGGCAGACCAAGCCCATTTTTCTTTATGTCTTGCCAGACCGGAAATACAGCTGAGTCATCGTTGGTCATATATTCAATTGCTAAATTTCCATCGTTTATCACAGCAACATCCATAGCGCCGGAGTAAGGTTTAGAGAAAAAATCCCCCCTATCAAGAAAATCGACAAAATCCCTTGCTTTGACCAATAATTCATTCCACTTTGAGTTCGATGTTTCCCACTTTGAAGTCATTTCATAGCCTTTTGATTTGATTACGCAACGCTGAATGCCAGTCCAGTTTTACCGCACAAACTGTTCCGCCGGGGTGACGTGTTGCAGATATAGGTGTGTCTCCTGACTGTATAGCGTATGCCCTGCCCTCGGGTGATGCGTAATTCAAGAATGTAGCACATCAAACTGTATTGATGAATTTGTAATTTTTACGGTTTTCGTGCTAGTGTTCAAAAAATTTAAATAAAAACTTTTATGCAAAATAATATTTTAGATCGTCAACCGGGTACATGGAAATGGGGGCTACTCTGTTTAGTCTTTTTAGCCCCCTTTTTCTTTTTAACCTATGGTTTTGCAAATCAGTATGCATCCAGTTTAACGAATGTTCCAAGTATCGTTTTCGCTTGGGAACATCACATTCCACTTTGGGCATGGACCATTGTGCCTTATTGGTCGATTGATCTTTTTTATGGTCTATCTTTGCTATTGTGCTGGAATAAATTTGAATTAAAACAACATTCACTTAGGCTATTTTTTGCCCAGCTTATTTCCATTAGCTGCTTTATCATCTATCCACTCAAGTTTAGTTTTGAACGGGCTGAGTTAGATGGTTTCTTTGGACTCTGGTTTGATGTGTTGATGGGTTTTGATAAACCTTTTAACCAAGCACCCTCCTTACATATCGTACTTTTGGTGATTTTGTGGGATTTTTATCGTCGACACATCAAGCCAAGCTACCGTTGGCTGGTTCATATTTGGTCATTCCTGATCGGACTCTCTGTTTTAACCACATGGCAGCATCATTTTATTGATATTCCATTGGGTTTACTGGCAGGTGCGCTATGTTTATGGCTGTTTCCACTCACAGTCAAAGCACCTTATCAAAAAGATCCATTACAGCAACGTACCCGCAAACATTTAAAATTAGGCTGTTTTTATCTGATAGGCGCCTTACTGTGTCTGATACCTGTATTCTTATTTAAAGGCACTTGGCTATGGATGTTATATCCAGCCATCAGTCTATTGCTAATTGCATTGGCTTATTTCACGGTTCGACCGCACTTTTTTCAAAAACAACAGAATGGCCGAATGACGGTTGCTGCGTACTTACTGTTTGCCCCTTATTTTCTAGTGGCAAGGCTAAATAGTCGATTATGGACTTATCGACACCCTGAAGACTCCCTGATTCTGAACTTAAACGGCGTGGATCTCTATCTGGGTCGTATTCCATCTGCTGAACATAGCAAACAATATGATGCTTTATTTGATTGCTGTGCTGAGTTAGCGGTAAATCAGCAGGTACAACACTATGAAAAATTTAGCACACTCGATTTAATCCCTATCCAAACTAAGCAACTACTGGTAGCTGCAGAACAATTCGATCGTTTGATTCAGCCTTTACGACAAAACAATCAACCACAAAAAGTTCTAATCTTCTGTGCGCTTGGCTATTCGCGTAGCTGTAGTGTATTGATTGCCTGGTTGTTACAGCAGAATCATGCCACTGATGTTGAAGAAGCCATTGCCTTAATCCAACGATGTCGTCCCTGGATTGTTTTGAGTGAGACACATATTGCTGAAATTAAACATTTCCAAATGCTACTCACTCAGGAGATGCAATAATGAAAATGAATTTTGTTGTGGTAACGCGCCTGTTAAAGCAGAGTCAGAGTATTTTAAAGTCAGGCTATTTGGTCTTTGTTTTGTCAATTATTACCTTATCTTTATTTTCGAAAATGCAGATCCTGATGCCTCTTTTACTTGTTACAGGGCTATTGATAATTCACCATTATTTATTTATTCGAATTGAGCTTGATCGAGGTTTGTTGCAGCATATGGTTGACCAATCTGATGATGCAGAAAACCTGACTCAACAACTTGACCAAGCACTGTTAGACTTAAAATTGATGCCTGCAAATAAAGCTGGCCGTGATTGGTTGGTACGCTTCAAGGGATGTTTGAGATTACTCAAAATACAGATCGCTATCGTCTTGGTACAATATGCGGTATTCATCATACTGTTTTATAAATTAGCGCATAGATGAAGATTGAATGAAAAAAAATATAATCACGCGATCCCTTGCCCGTTTTATTGCTTTCCTCACCCGTCGTGGTGCAAGGTTATTAACAGGTGCAAGAAGTTTATGGGTTGGCTGTGAGCCTGAACTTAAACAGCGAATCTACTATGCCAACCATAATAGTCATATCGATTTCATTTTATTATGGTCTTCCTTGCCCATTCATATACGCCGACAAACACGCCCAATCGCAGCGTCCGATTATTGGTTAAAAGATGGATTTAGACGTTTCTTAATTCAAGACACCTTTTCGGGCGTCACCATTCAACGTAATCGTAGCGATCAACAAGATCCCTTACAACCAGTGAAAGATGTCTTGGCGGAAGGCTATTCGATTATTTTCTTTCCTGAAGGAACCCGTAACTTGAATGACGATATTGAGTTACTTGAATTTAAAAGTGGTCTGTATTACCTCAGTCAACAGTTTCCTGAAGTTGAAGTTGTTCCCGTTTGGATTTCTAATTTAAAACGGGTGATGCCCAAAGGTGCATTTATTCCTTTACCTCTACTTTCTACTGTTATTTTTGGTGAACCTTTAGCTTTAGATCAATTCGCAGATAAAGAACAGTTTCTACATCATGCTCAGCAGCAATTATTAAAATTAAAAGAGGCCGAGAATCAATGAGTTTAGATAATCTGCAACAAACTTATCTACTGTTTGGCATCTTTGCCGTGATTTTAGTGATTGCCTCAAGTATTGGCTTTATCCTGAAACAAAAAGCAGGAGCAACGCCATCTCCAGTGATTGATAACTTAAATGCCCGTATCAATGCGTGGTGGATCATGCTGATTGTATTAGCAGCCGCCATTCTATTGGGAAAAACCGCTTTTATTGTGCTGTTTGGGCTTATTTCATTTTTTGCATTGCGTGAATTTATTAGTTTATTACCGACACGGCGTGGCGACTATCTGCCTTTGCTGATCGCGTTCTACTTTGTTATTCCCTATCAATATTATTTGGTCTATACCAATTGGTATGGGTTATTTTCGATTTTCATTCCGCTGTATGTATTCTTACTTATTCCAATTGCCAGTTTAAAACTGGAAGATACTACCCACTTTTTGGAACGCAGTGCCAAAATTCAATGGGGTTTGATGGTCAGTGTATTCTGTATTTCCCATGTTCCTGCTCTGTTAAACCTAGATTTACCCCAATTTAAGGGGGAAAAGATCTGGTTGGCGATTTGGCTGATTATGGTGGTTCAAGCCTCAGATGTACTGCAATATGTGTGTGGTAAACTATTCGGCAAACATAAAGTCGCCCCAACCCTATCCCCTTCAAAAACCGTAGAAGGATTGCTAGGTGGTATCATTTTGGCAACGGCGCTGGGCGTACTCATGTCATCATTGACCCCATTTAATTATTGGCAAGCCGCACTGATTGGATTGATTGTCTGTATCTTTGGTTTCTTCGGTGGACTGGTCATGTCTGCAATCAAACGTGACCGTGGTGTAAAAGATTGGGGGCAACTCATTCAAGGTCATGGTGGTATGTTAGATCGCATCGACTCCATCTGCTTCTCTGCACCAATCTTCTTCCATATTCTACGCTATTGGTGGAGTTAACCCCTAAAACGAAGAATGGCCAATGCTGACTTCACGATAGAACTTAGGTGTCACATTGGTCCATTTTTTAAATGCCCGTGAAAAATGCGAAATATCAGCATAGCCCAAACGTTCCGCAATTTGCTCAATCGAAAGCTTAGATTGCTTTAACAGCTGTTCAGCTTGTTTACGGCGGACTTCAGCAACAAGGATTTGAAAAGAAGTTTGTTTGCTGCTTAATTGGCGCTGTAAGGTTCGTTCTGAGAGATGCAGTTTTTCAGCGACCTGTTTTAAGGATAGGAAGCCATCATGCTCGTTATATAGTAATGCTCTGACTTTTGAGTCCACACGACCCTTTTGATTCCTTTTTTGTGCAAGTTTATACGCATCTTGTTCACACTGTTGTTTACTTAATCGTGCCAATAAAGTATCTGCTGTCTTTAATGGTAAAGACAACCACTTTTTTTTAAAGCTTAAACAATCCTTATCACAGTCAAAATAAATATTTAAATCATTAAACTTTTTAATATTATTATAAAAATCAGGTTTTTCCTGCTGTAACTGAAAATGAATTTCAAGTTTCTGCTGAGCCAAGTTTTCCAAAATTTGTGAAAAACCCAAAATTAAAAACATCAGTCCATATCGATGCAGTTTAAATTTTGGTGAAGGTTGTTGGAAATATAAATAAGCCATTTCGGCTTCTATTCGTAACTTGGGTAGAAAAACGGAACAATGTAAACCAATAAATTGTTCCAGAATTTTTATTGCCTCTTCCAAGTTCTCTGCAGCTGTTGCTGCAATCCCGACATGCCCATAGCAAGAGACTTTCATCTCTTCAGCAAGATAGATGCAAATTGCAGGCTCACCTGTCAATAAAGCAGCTTTTTCTAATAAATGGTTAAAAATATGAAAGTCGACATACCAAAATGGTGCATTCAGCGTCTGTGTGGAAATTCCAGTTCCAGCCAAAAGTTGTTCCGAAGAGACACCCCATTTCTGTATGACATCAACCAATAGATTGACATAAGTACCTGGTAATTCTGGATTCATATTTGCTCCATTCAGTCAAAACCCATTTGGCGTGAAATGGTAAATGTTGGCGCTTAATGAACTATGACATTTTTTTAAATTTAAGCATAGTAGATTGATCTAAAAACGGCTCTGAGAAAGTGACCCTATTATGAATATTTTGATTGTACATGCGCATCCAGAACCACAATCATTTACCGCAGCCCTTAAAGATACCGCGCGGCAGACTTTTGAACAGCAAGGTCATACTGTCGAGATTTCTGATCTCTATGCAATGAATTTTAATCCTGTTGCTTCAAAAGATGACTTCTCATCTTTAAACCAAGCAGATTATTTAAATTATGCACTTGAACAACGTCATGCATTTAAACAGCATCATTTAGCACCTGATATTCAGACAGAAATCGAAAAAGTTCAACGTGCTGATTTGGTGATTCTAAGCTTTCCTTTGTACTGGACTTCTGTACCCGCGATTTTAAAAGGTTGGATTGATCGTGTGTTTGTATCTGGTCTATTTTACGGTGGTAAACGCTTTTATAACCATGGCGGTATGTTGGGTAAAAAAGCCATGCTGTGTTTAACACTCGGTGGCCGCGAACATATGTTTGGTGAAGGTGCTGTGCATGGTCCTCTTGAGCATTATTTATCACCTCTGCAACGTGGCACACTTGCCTACGTTGGCTTTGAGGTACTCCCGCCATATATAGCCTATCATGTTCCTTATATCAGTCAGGAAGATCGACAGAAGATTTTGGTGGATTTCGAACAATACTTACAAGGCTTAGACGATCTACAGCCCTTAGCCTTTGCACTATTGGAAAATTTTGACGATAGAATGAATCCACTGCCATAAAACTGTGATCTCAATGATTAATCATTGGATTTAAAGCTTCCTCCCATTGAGCTGATTAAATTAACAGTCGTTTGATATTGCTTACTCATCAATGACCAAACACTGTTCTGTGCAGAAAGACGGCTATTTTGGGCCGTCAGCACATTTAAATAACCAACAATGCCTGCTTTATATTGATTCATGGTACTACGTTCGGCACGTGTAGCCGCAGCTAAACCCTGCTGTTCCTGAGCAACTTCTTTCGATAGCAAATATTGCGCAGCAATATTGTCTTCAACATTTTGGATGGCAGATAATACTGTTTGCTTATAGGAAGCAGCACTTGCATCATAGGCGGCCTTTGCCTGCTCTGTTTGTGCGTGACGAAGTCCTCCATCAAATAACGTTGCTGCAAGTGTTGGTCCAACGGACCAGATAAAATTAGGTGCATTAAATAAATCACTTAACTTGCTACTTTTATATCCTAAGCTGCCACCTAAGCTAAAATCAGGGAAGAAAGCCAGTTTAGCGACACCAACCTGTGCGTTTGCCGCTGCCATGGTTCTTTCTGCTGCGGCTACATCTGGACGGCGTTGTAAAATACTTGAAGGCAGATCAACTGGAATTTGTGGTAATACGGGTAATGTTTTCGGCATCGTCAATTGAAACTGATCTTGAGGTTGTCCAATCAGCATGGCGATCGCGTGCTGTAATTGTATTTGCGATAATTGCATCTCTGTATAGTTGGCGAGCGCAGTTTGATATTGACTTTGTGCCTGATCGACCGTGGTTGATGCAACAATACCTGCTTTATATTGGTTTTGTGTTAGCTGTAATGATTTCTGCAGGTTTTCCAGACTTTCTCGCTGAGACTGTAATTGAAACCCTTGTACCACCCACTGCAAATAGCTACTTGTGAGTTGTGCCTGCATACTGAGACGGATCGAGTTAAGTTCAGCCTCACTCGCCTGAGCTTTGTCCTGATTGACCAATATATTTTGACGGACTTTTCCCCAGAAGTCAGGTTCCCAACTGGCACTCAGACCAAGGTTATAGTTTGTTGTCGTACCACTATCACCTGATTTAGCTCGGGTTATAGCGCTATTGCCTGTAATCGTTGGTCGTGCACCTGCTTTAGCTTGATTGAGCAAAGCCGTCGCTTGACGGTATTGAGCTTCATATTGTGCAATCGATGCATTTTCACGATTGAGCTGGTCTACCAACTGATTAAGTTGCGTGTCCTGAAAAATTTGCCACCATTCACCTTTAGGTAAACTATCACTTGGCACCGCAATCTTCCAACCTTCTGTTTCCCATTTTTTAGCATCCAAGCCATATTGTGAGGGTTGAGAAAACTGCGTCCCAACATTCACTTTTGCTGTTGGTTCCGGCTTAATCATTTGACAACCTGATAACACCCCCACTAAACCCAAAGTAATAAAATTCAGTGTTTTAAAAGATTTGGTTGGGTTGTGTAATGAAAAAAACTGATACATCTGGTTGTCCTCTTTTTTATTTTTTCAAACTTAATGGCTTAGCTGGGAATAAATTTTGAAACCTGCGTTTCCCCCACCGACTTAATTGATCGATATATAAATACATCACAGGGATACTATATAAGGTTAATATCTGGCTAATAATGAGTCCGCCTACGATTGATACGCCCAAAGGAACATGTAACTCAGCGCCATCCCCTCGACCCAAGGCCAAAGGCAATGCTCCAAATAAAGCTGCAAGCGTTGTCATCATAATGGGACGAAAGCGTAGTACTGAAGCATCCAGAATTGCAGTTTCAGGCGTTAATTTCTGCTGTCGTTGTAAGGTCAAGGCCACATCAATCATCATAATGGCATTTTTCTTAACGATCCCGATCAGTAGTAAAATCCCAATCAAGGCAATCACGCTAAATTCCATTTTAAATAAAACTAATGCAATTAAGGCACCTAAACCCGCTGAGGGTAATGTCGAAAGAATCGTTAAAGGATGGGCAAAATCTTCATATAAAATCCCCAGTACAATATAAATCACCACAATGGCGGCCAAAATCAACAAGGGTTCTGAACTTAAAGAAGATTGAAACGCTTTGGCTGAACCTTGAAACCCACCCCGCACCGAGCTGGGAACTTGTAATTCATTCATTGCCTGATTGATCTGATCAGTCGCATCTGATAACGAATAACCTGCATTCAGGTTAAAGGTAATGGTACTGGCAGCAAATAATCCTTGATGGTTAACAGACAGTGAGGTATTTGCAGCTTGCCAGTCACTAAAAGTAGATAAAGGAATAGATTTCCCTGCACTATTTTGCACATAGATGCCGCGTAACGCCTCGACCGTTCGGGCATACTCAGGGGCAACTTCCATCACCACATGATATTGATTCATCGGATTGTAAATCGTGGAGACCTGTCTTTGCCCAAAAGCATCATTTAACGTGCTATCCACCTGAGCTTGAGTAATCCCCAACGACTTCATTTTGTCATGGTCAAAAGTCAACTTTGTTTCCAGCCCTTTCACATCCTGATCACTGGAAACATCAGTCAAAGCGGGAAGCTTATTCAATGCAGCCTGAATTTTAGGTGTCCAGCTTCGTAGTGTATTGAGATCATCTCCCTGTAAAGTATATTGATAACTGGCATCACTTGAACGCCCACCTACATTAATATCCTGTACTGGTCTCAGGGTAAAACGGGTTCCTGCTTCATGCCCCAATGACTTACGTAAACGAGCCATAATCTGATCAGGAGTATCGTTTCGTTCGCTCAGCGGTTTTAACGCCAAAAATAAATTGGCACGGTTCATTTGTGAACCTCCTGCTGTTCCCATGACATGGTCAACAGCAGGATCTTTAGCAATCGCTGCAATGTAGTTTTTGAGTTTCTGATTCATGGCATCAAAAGAAATATTTTGATCTGCGACTAAAGACCCCATCATCACACCAGTATCCTGTTGCGGAAAAAAGCCTTTGGGCACTGCAATATATAAATAAATATTCAGCCCAATCGTAAAAATAAAAATGATCAGTGTGATTGCTTTATACTGTAGTGCTACAGCTAGACTTCGCTTATAAAGCAAGGTTATCCGCCCAAATAGACCTTGTTGTTTCAGATACGTATCATTTGATGCAACCAAAAGCGCTTCACTATCAGTGATTACCTCTGTGCTGGGATTATCCGTTGATTGATCGAACTTAAGCTGTTTAATCTGATTTTGTTTCAGCCACCATGCACATAACATCGGTGTGGTGGTCAGTGAAACCACCATCGAAATTAAAATCGCGTAGGTCAAGGTCATGGCAAACTCATGGAACAACCGTCCCACAATACCGCCCATCAATAGAATTGGCACAAATACCGCGATCAAAGAAATACTCATGGATACCACCGTAAAACTGACCTCTTTTGCGCCAGTAATAGCGGCCTGCATCGGACTCAGACCTTCTTCCATTCGTCTTGAAATCGTTTCCAGTACCACAATGGTATCGTCTACTACAAATCCTGTCGCAATAGTCAATGCCATTAAACTAATATTATTCAGAGAGAAGCCAGAGGCATACATCAGAGCAAAGGTACCAATCAGCGAGATCGGCACCGTAATTGCAGGAATTAGGGTGGCACGGCCATTTCTCAGAAACACAAACACCACAATGATCACCAGCATCACTGCAATCAACATAGTCCGTTCTATCTCCCTCAACGAGGCTTGAATAGTCTTGCTACGGTCAACAGCGGTGTGGATTTCAATTTGTGGTGGTAGGGCCTGCTGTAATGTTGGCAGAGTATCCTTGATGCGTTGAATCGTCTCAATCACATTGGCATTCGGTTGTTTAAATACCATGATCAAAACTGAAGGCTGATCCGCATAGTAGCCTGCATTACGAATATCGAGTACAGCGTCTTTCACTGTTGCAACATCGGAAATTCGTACAGCCGCACCATTCTTATAACTGACAATCAATGGAATATAGTCTGCGGCTTGTTTAGCCTGATCATTAGCCTGTACTTCCCAAAGCTGATCTTTCTGTTCGACAAACCCCTTTGGACGATTGGCATTGGTTGAGGTAATTGCGGAGCGAACCGTGTCTAATCCAATGCCATGATGCGCCAACTGACTTGGATTTAGCTCGATTCGTACCGCAGGTTGCGCCGCACCACCAATACTGACGTCTCCCACCCCATCAATTTGTAAGAGTTTTTGTCCTAAAATAGTATCGGCAACATCATACATCTGTCCACGAGATAGTGTTTTTGAAGTAAGCGCCAAAATCATAACCGGTGCATCGGCCGGATTGGCCTTGCGATAAGTCGGGTTGTTTTGTAGACCCGAAGGCAATGAAGCAAGCGAGGCGTTGATTGCCCCTTGTACATCACGTGCTGCGCCATTGATATCGCGATTCAGGTCAAATTGCAATGTAATCCGAGTCGACCCCAGCGAGCTTGAGGAGGTAATTTCATTCACCCCTGCAATACGTCCTAAATTACGTTCCAATGGTGTTGCAACTGTCGCCGCCATGACCTCTGGACTTGCACCTGCTTGCTTGGCTGTTACAGAAATAGTCGGAAAATCAACTCGTGGGAGTGATGCCACAGGCAAAATATTAAATGCCAGTACCCCCAGCAAAACTAATCCGATACTGAGTAAAGTGGTGGCCACAGGACGGCGAATGAAAGGCGTTGAAATACTCATACGTCATCCACCTGTGGCTTAAAGTGTTCATAAGGTGGTAACTCACTGGCATGCTTATCTGGTCGATGATCCCCCTTTATTCGTTGTGCCAGATGATCAAAGGCTAAATACACCACTGGCGTGGTAAATAAAGTGAGTAACTGACTGAGAATCAGGCCTCCGATCATGGTAATTCCGAGTGGATGACGTAGTTCTGCGCCCATGCCACTCCCAATCACCAAAGGGACTGCACCCAATAAAGCCGCCATAGTGGTCATCAAAATCGGTCTAAAACGTAGTAAACAGGCCTGATAAATTGATTCAATGGGGCTCAAGCCTTGATGCCGCTCTGCATCCAAAGCAAAGTCAATCATCATGATGGCATTTTTCTTGACGATACCGATAAGCAATACAATCCCAATAATGGCAATAATGTTAAGATCATTATTGGAAAGTACCAATGCTAACAATGCACCAATCCCTGCAGAGGGTAAGGTAGATAAGATGGTGAGTGGATGAATGAAGCTTTCATAGAGAACGCCCAAGATGATGTACATCACGACAATCGCTGCAATAATTAACCAAACGGTATTGCTCAAAGAAGCTTGGAAGGCTAAAGCTGTCCCCTGAAATTGAGTCATCATGGTGCTTGGTAACTGCAACTGCTGTTCGGTATCTTTCACCGCTTGCACAGCTTGCTGTAAAGAAACACCTGTAGCAGTGTCAAAGGAAACCGTTGCTGTTGGAAATTGCCCGAGATGATTGACCTGTAGCAAAGTACTTCTTGGCTGGATTGTTGCAATATTGCTTAAACGCACAGGTGTACCATTACTTGAAGGGATATACAAATCCTGTAATGCCTGTAACCCATCCTGATCTTGCCCAGATAACCCAAGCACCACATGATATTGATTGGTTTGGGTGAAAATCGTGCTAATTAACCGTTGTCCAAATGCATTATAAAGAATGTTGTCGATACCCGCCGTAGTCACCCCATACTGCGCAGCAGCATCTCGATTAATATCAACATAAACCTGCAAACCTTTATCTTGCCAGTCACTGGCCAGATTCTTAAGTTCGGGACGCTGTGCCAATGCATGCATCAATTTCGGTACCCATGTCGCTAAGTCACTGGTACTGGTCGATTGCAAGGTAAATTGATATTGAGTACGACTTTGCCTCGCGTCAATGGTCAGATCCTGTGCAGGCTGTAAGTAGACCGTCATGCCTTGAGCCTGATTTAAACGTTGTTGTAAATCGCTCATCACGGTCTGAATATCTGGTCGTGCGGATTTATCTTTCAAATTAATCAAGATACGACCTGTATTTAAAGCGCTATTGGTTCCATCAATGCCAATAAATGAAGAAATACTTTGCACTGCGGGATCATGCAAGATGATTTTTGCGGCTTCCTGCTGCTTAACACTCATCGCCTGAAAGGAAATGGTTTGGTCAGCCTCTGTCGTGGCAATAATCTGTCCTGTATCTTGTACTGGGAAAAAACCTTTGGGGATAAAAACATACAACATTACGGTAAACACAAAAGTGGCAATCGTCACCACCAAGAATAATCCCTGACGTGCCAGTACCCATCGTAATGCAGTGGAGTACATTCCTATCAGTTTGTCAAAAAAACCTCCCATCGCATGATAAAAACGTCCTTGCTCTGTCTCTGGAATATGCTTGAGCAGCCTTGAAGACAGCATCGGAGTCAAAGTCAGCGAAATAAAAGCAGAGATTAAAATAGAGACGGCCAAGGTAACGGCAAACTCTCGGAATAAACGTCCGACCACGTCGCCCATGAATAGCAATGGAATCAATACTGCAATCAACGAAATTGTCAGGGAAATAATGGTAAAACCAATTTGTTCCGAGCCTTTTAATGCGGCTTGCATTGGGGGCTCGCCCTGTTCAATATAACGGGAAATGTTTTCGATCATCACGATCGCATCGTCAATCACAAAACCTGTTGCAATCGTAAGTGCCATCAAACTTAAATTATCGACTGAAAATCCAACTAGATACATGACAGCAAAGGTGCCAACCAAAGAGAGCGGTAATGCAACTGCGGGAATAAAAGTTGCACGAATACTGCGTAAAAATAAAAACACCACAATGATGACCAATACCATTGCCAATATCAGTTCAAACTCGACATCCTGAAGAGAAGCCTGAATTGTGGTGGTACTGTCATTTAAGATTTCTACTTTGGCCGATTGCGGAAAACTGCTTTGTAGTTGCGGCAAAATTTGTTTAATCTGATTTGCCACCTGAATCACATTGGCATTCGGTTGACGTTGTACATTGATAATAATTGCAGGGGTCTGCGTTGGCGCATTATTGTTATTATGTCCGACCCAGGCCGCCAAGCGAACATTTTCAGCTGAATCTAGGGTTGACGCAATATCAGACATTCGAATCGGTGCGCCATTTTTATAGGCAATAATCAGATTTTTATAGTCATCCACCGTATGTAACTGGTCATTCCCATCAATCGTTGATGACTGTACTGAGCCGCTAATCGTGCCCTTTGCCTGATTCACATTCGCAGCAGTAACTGCGGTGCGAACATCTTCCAAGGTTAAGCCCATATTCGCCAACGCGGCTGAGTTTACCTCTAACCGGACTGCGGGGCGTCGTCCTCCACTCACACTAATCAACCCGACTCCACTCACTTGAGATAGTTGTTGGGCTAAACGGGTATCAACCAAATCTTCCAGCTTGGTAATCGGCATCTCTCTGGAACTGATTGCGATAGTCATAATCGGCTTATCAGCAGGATTTACCTTGCTATAGGTTGGTGGTGTGAGTAAATCAGAAGGTAATAAATTATTCGAGGCGTTGATTGCTGCCTGTACTTCCTGTTCAGCAACATCCAAAGCTAAATTGAGATTAAATTGTAGTGTAATGACCGATGCACCATTAGAACTGGTGGACGACATTTGGCTTAGACCAGGCATCTGTCCAAATTGACGTTCGAGTGGTGCGGTAATGGTTGAGGCAATTACATCAGGGCTAGCGCCAGGATATAGCGTCGTCACCTGCATGGTTGGATAATCAACTTCAGGCAAGGAAGCGACAGGTAAAAACTTCCATGATACCAATCCACACAAAAAAATTGCGACCATGACCAGTGTAGTCGCTACAGGCCGCTGAATAAATAAACGAGAAGGATTCATGAACACTCCTTACTGCGCAGTTTGGGCAGAAGGTGGTGTCATGACCATGTTTCCTTGTCCACTATTGTGGCGTTGCCATTGTTTTGATCTTTCGGGATTGTTACTGGTTTCAGCTGTAGCTTCCTGTGCTACTGGATTGTGCCGCTGCCCATTCCCAGTTGATGAATGAATACTTTTACCTTGACCAACCGTATTGGCAACACTAATTTTTGCGCCATCCTTTAGCTTGTCCACCCCATCAGTTACGACAAGATCATTGGCATTTAATGTTCCACCAGTAATAACCGTATTGTCATCTACAACCGCTCCAGTCTGGACCGTTACGGCACTGACCGTTTGGTCTGGATTAACCTTATAGACAAAAGACCCTTTGGCACCAAGTTGTAAAGCGACTGTAGGAACAATGATTGCATTGGGAATATTGCCTAAACTCATGCGAACATTCACAAACTGGTTTGGAAATAAATGTTGATTCTGATTATCAAAACTGGCTTTGATATTGATCGTTCCAGTATTGATATTGACCTGATTATCAAGGGCAACCAACTGACCATCAGCAAGTTTTTGGGTATTTTGACGATCCCAAGCCTGTACTCCGACATGCTGTTCTGGATTATCCATAATCTGCATCAGTTGGGTTAGATATTGTTCAGGCACGGCAAACACCACAGAGATGTTTTTAAGCTGGGTAATATTGGCAATACCATTCGCATCCGAGGTATTGACCATATTGCCAACATCTACCTGTCTTAAACCGATTCGTCCATCTACAGGGGAAACAACGCGTGTATAACTCAGTTGGAGCTGAGCATTCGCAACGGCTGCTTGATCAGTTTTGACAACGCCCTCATATTGTTTAACCAAAGAAACTTGTGTGTCGTATTGCTGCTTTGCAATCGAATCTTGTTGCCACAATTGCGCGTAACGCTGCATATCCAGTTTAGCATTGGTCAATAAGGCCTGATCTTTGAGTAACTGCCCTTGTGCTTGCAATAGCGTTGCTTTGGGTGCCCGATCATCAATCAAGGCTAACAACTGGCCTTTCTGTACAAGACTGCCTTCTTTAAAATAGACTTGCATCAATGTGCCATTGATCAGTGGATGTACCACCACTGTATTGGTCGAGGTCACCGTTCCCAATGCCTGAACTGTTTGTTGTACCTGTTGTTGGCGGACTTTAGTAACACCGACAACTATTACACCCCCATTTGCTCCCGCGCCTCTATTTTTTCCACTTTTTCCGTGTGTTGATTCTGCAGCGGATGTAACTGATTTATGAGTCAGGTGCCAAATCCCCCACCCAACAAAAAATAAAATAATAAACAAGATGATATAGCTAATAAGCATCTTGGTTTTTGGGCTATTTTTTGTAATTTTGTTTGGCTCTAAAGTCTCATTCATAGAAGTATCTGTGCTTCTTATTTTGTTCTACTATAAATATTCTTTTAGTGTTAATTTAAGCTTAAATGTAAGCACACTACACTCCAAATGTTTGATTAATGTAAAAATTAGCTGCCGTTGCCATCTCAGGCGAATTAAAGCTACTGTTATAATTTTTTTTAAATTTAGTTGACCAAAAACCTTTTCTTGATCAACTTTTTAGATCATTTTTCTGCAAAACATGGTTCGAAATCTAAACTCTTATGCTGCAATTTATAGCATTCATCCAAGGCAAGTTCATAATATTCCAAGCCTTCTTTTGCGGCTAAGAAAGCTTTTCTTTGCTGCTCAGGGTCTTTATCACACAAACGTTTAATCAGCTCCATCGCTTCATAAGGATGCAGATCATCATAATGCGCATGTGCTCTTAACCAGGCTAAAGACCGCTTATTGATGTTTACTTCAGGATGTTGCGTATAGGCTTGAATCCCTTTATAGACCTGAATCGTCCAGTCTCCTGTGGCCCACTCAATCGCAAGATTCGTGGCTGCAATGCCTTCGGCCAAACTTCCCCGAAAATTAACGTCCCATAAAAAGTGGTTGACTGCATTCATGGCCACAGGTGGCTTCACATTATTTAGCATTTCAACTGTCAGACCAAAGCCTCCCGCCCAGTCCTGATACCAGCTTAAATGTCGCTCTTCAACCTTGATATTTTGAATTAACCAGTCTCGGGTCTCGGTTACACCATCCAATGAAAAAGCGGTTGCTTTCGCTAAAGACCCTGCCATATAGGAAGGGAAATGTGCGACCAAAGGATAAAAATTCAATAAGGCCGAACGAAAACATTCAAGGCTTAAAGAACCATTCGCCATGTCTAAGAATAAAGGATGTTTGCTTACCCGTTCCTTTGAAGGTAATAATTCATCCCAAAATCGTTGAGCCCAACCCGAATGAGGTGTAATTTCTAATTTTGTTCCATATTGATTCATAGCAGTCATTGCGATGCATCCTATTTCGTATGACTTAACCCAATCATATTCTATGATTGCTGCTTTTTTATAAATTGTATCCTAATACAGCAAAGATACAATCGTTTGTGATTTAGTTTGTAACAGTTTTATTTCTTGAATCTAATTTAAACTTGAATCATTATATTAGGCAATGACCCTTATATAAAAATTAATATTTTTTTATAATCTAATACACATTTTATTTAAATCAGTGTAACGTATTAAAAAAATAATCCCTATTTTGACATTTATAACAACATTTTGGGAGTGGTGAGAGATAAGATGAAGTTGAAAGCTTCCAATATTTTGGGACAAGAACAAATCGACTTGTTAATTTCTCGCGGGCTAAATTTAGTTTGGTTTCCTAAAGAATTAGAAGTGATCTATCGAGATCAGTATAGAAATGAGGCTGCACATGAGTTCCGCTATCGCGCCCCTATCATTTTAGGTTTATATCTATTTCTAAGCTTCGGTATCTATCAGGTTTTGCCTACAGACTTACGCATTACCTGGATGGCAACCTATGGCTGGGTGGGTGTGATCATCACATTTGCATGGCTGTTATCATTCCTCCCCATGATGAACAAATGGTTTGATCATTATGTGTGTATTGGCTCAACAGGTGCTGTAGCAATCTCGTTCACCATCATTAACGTCTTGGAACAAGGGCAAAATAATGTCCTGTTCCATGCTGCCATGATGTATGCCGTAGTGATTATCTACGGGTTTGTCGGGATGCGCTTCTATACTGCAATCATTGCTGGCTGGGTGGGTGGTTTGATTGGTATCGCAGCCAGTACATGGTTCAGTGGAGCGATTGATTGGACCTTCTTGAACCGTACTTATACTTTTAGTAGTTTTCTAGGTATGGCATTGGCCTATGCCACGGATCGTCAGCATCGTGAAAATTATTTGCAAAACTGCATGATCGAACTCAATCGGCTGGAACTGATGCGCCAAGCACAACAGCTCTCCATTCTTTCACAACAGGATGCTTTAACTGGGCTCGCTAACCGGCGTTATCTGGATGAAGTACTTGAGAATGAATGGAAACGTGCAACACGTCATGAGATGCCCATTACCATTATGATGATTGATATCGATTTCTTTAAGCTGTACAACGATACGTTAGGACATATTCAAGGTGATCAATGCCTACGTCGAATCGCAATCATGCTTGGCTCTATTGCCTCACGTAGTGGCGATCTTGCGGCACGTTATGGCGGGGAAGAGTTTCTCTTGGTATTTTCCATGACTGACCGTGGCCAAGCGCTTATTCAAGTCCAAAGGCTAATGGAGTTAGTGCGTAATATTGGCATTTTACATCCACGCAGCAACGTCTCTAAACACGTGACTATTAGCGTAGGCGTCGCGACCATGATTCCAAGTGTTGGAGATAGTCTTTCTGAGTTTGTTGCACAAGCCGATCATGCATTATATATCGCCAAAAGTAATGGTCGAAATCAGTATCATATTGCGACATCAGATAATATGATTTCTGAAGCATTATAATTCATTCATCATGATTAAATGAATATTAAACTAATTTAATTAAAGTGTTTTAAAATGTGATGCAAGCCGCAGATATAATAAATTATATGTGCGGCTTAATATTTTTATTATGGTTCGATTGGTTTAAATGGTGCAACTACATCTGCATTTTGTGCGCGATGTCTTAAAAAATGATCCATCAATACAATCGCCAACATCGCTTCAGCAATTGGTGTTGCGCGTACCCCCACACACGGATCATGACGACCTTTGGTCAATACATCCGTATTTTCCCGATCAATCGTAATGGTTTTACCTGGTGTGGTTATACTTGCGGTTGGTTTTAATGCAATCGCCACACGAATGCTTTGACCACTTGAAATCCCACCTAAAATGCCACCTGCGTGATTAGCAAGAAAGCCATCCGTGGTGAGTTCATCACGAGTTTCATGACCAAATTGCCCTGCCACTGCAAAGCCATCACCAATTTCCACACCTTTTACGGCATTGATACTCATCATAGCATGGGCAATATCGGCATCTAAACGGTCAAATACGGGTTCACCCCACCCGACAGGTACTTTTTCAGCAATGATTTCAAGCTTGGCGCCACAACTGGTTCCTTGCTCACGTAACGCAGTGACCAATTGTTCAAAACGAGGCACAGCATCCACATCACCACAGAAAAATGGGTTATTTGGCACTTCAGCCCAATCCAGTTTTTCAGCAACTTCATTGCCGATTTGTGTGACATGTCCACGAATATCAATACCAAATTTTTCAGCAAGATACTTTTTCGCAATCGCTCCAGCTGCAACACGCATCGCAGTTTCACGTGCACTTGAACGACCGCCGCCACGGTAGTCACGGAAGCCATATTTTTGGGTGTAGGTATAGTCTGCATGGCCAGGACGGAAAGTTTGAGCAATATTACCGTAGTCTTTGGATTTTTGATCGGTGTTACGGATCAATAAACCAATCGATGTTCCCGTGGTTTTACCCTCAAAAACACCTGAGATAATCTCGACTTGATCTGGCTCTTTACGTTGCGTTGCAAACTTCGATGTACCCGGTTTACGGCGATCTAAATCTTTTTGCAGATCGGCTTCACAAAGCTCAAGACCAGGCGGCACACCATCGACAATCGCCATCAAGCCCGCACCATGTGACTCGCCACAGGTTGTAACTCGAAAGAGTTGCCCAATACTATTCCCTGCCATGCTTTAACCCCTTAGTTTTGAACTGATTGCTGAAAGACTTCTTTATAACGACGGCATTGTTCAGCAGTTAAAGCAAAAATACCAGAACCGCCTTTTTGGAACGTGAGCCAATGGAAGTCAACCGTATTGAAGTTCTGACGCATTGCCCATTCAGAATTACCAACTTCAATTACAATCAAGCCATCTTCCGTTAAATAATCAGCAGCTTGAGCCAACATTTTACGAACTAAGTCCAGACCATCTTGACCCGCAGCCAGTGCAAGCTCAGGCTCATGTAAGAATTCTTCTGGTAAATCTGCCATATCTTCTGCATCCACATACGGTGGATTACTGACGATGAGGTCATACTGGTTTTCAGCAGGAATTTTTGAGAACAAATCAGATTCAAGTAAAGCCACTTGATACTGTTTGTCGTGATGCTCAGTGTTAATTGAAGCCACTTCCAGTGCTTCTTTTGAAATATCAGTCGCATCAACTTCTGAATCTGGGAAAGCATAAGCCAAAGCAATGGCAATACAACCTGAACCTGTGCACATATCCAAGATACGTTGTGGTGTTTTTGGATTATTATTTTCAGGCAAGTTATTTAACGCTTCCAACATACGGCCATTTTCATCTAGGCAGTATGGCGCGAAACGTTGTTCGATTAACTCGGCAATCGGTGAACGCGGAATCAAGACGCGCTCATCAACATAAAATGGCTTATTGAAGAAATACGCTAAATTCAATAAATATGAAGTTGGAATACGATCATTGATACGACGTTCTAACAAGCTCAGAAATTCTGCTTTTTCGCTTGGTAAAAGTTTGGCATCCAGAATTTCAGCATCTGCTTTCCATTCAAGTGATAGAGTTTGTAGTACCAATGCAGAACTCTCTGCAAAATAATCTTGAGTACCTTGACCTAAGTGCGCGTCATATTGACGTAGTGCGGTTACCCCAAAACGAACAAAATCTCGAATGGTTACTAGGTTTTCAGCCGCTTCTTGTAAATGTTCAGGGCTGATTGTCGGTCGCTCCACTTAGGCGTCTCCAAAAGTGCTAATTGCAAAACGCTTTATTCTAACGGGATTCAGGTTGATTTAACAATAAAAAAACCGCCTCTCTGCCAGAAGCGGTCTATTAAAACCAGATATTGGATAAGAACTTACAAACCTAGCTTTTCAGCCACGTAATCTGAGTCTTTATCACCGCGACCTGACAAGTTAACTACGATCTTTACCTGTTTACCCAACTTAGGTGCTTCACGTAATGCCCAAGCAACGGCATGCGAACTTTCCAAGGCAGGTACAATCCCTTCTACCCGTGAAAGGGTCATAAATGCATCCAAACATTCCTGATCCGTTGCTGTTTCATATTGCACACGACCAAGCTCTTTCAGGAAACTATGCTGTGGCCCAACACCCGGATAATCCAAGCCTGAAGCAATCGAATGTACAGGCAACGGCTCACCATTATCATCTTCTAGCACATAGCAAGCCATACCATGAATCTGTCCAGGCTTACCTAAGGTTAAAGTGGCTGAATGTTTATCCGTATCTAGACCATGACCCGCAGGTTCTACGCCAACTAATTGAACTTCTGGCGTATTTAAAAATGTAGTAAAAGCACCAATCGCGTTAGAGCCACCACCGACACAAGCCACTACATAGTCTGGATTCTGACCAAAACGGTCATGAGACTGGGTTTTGATCTCATTGCCAATAATCGATTGGAAGTCACGAACCATCTTGGGAAATGGGTGTGGCCCAACCACAGAACCAATCGCATAGATATAGTTTTTAGGATCTTTTAAATATTCTTCAAAGGCGCTATCCACCGCATCTTTTAAGGTTGCTGTGCCTTGTGTGACTGAAACAAGTTTCGCACCCAAGATTTTCATCTTCACAACATTGGGGTGTTCTTTTTCAATATCCACTTGCCCCATGTGAATTTCACATGGGATGCCGACCAATGCACAAGCCGTTGCCAAAGCTACGCCATGCTGACCAGCACCCGTCTCGGCAATGACTTTAGTTTTCCCCATATACTTGGCAAGTAAAGCTTCACCTAGACAGTGATTGATCTTGTGTGCGCCTGTATGGTTTAAGTCTTCACGTTTTAAATAAATCTGTGCACCACCCAACTGGTCTGACAAGCGCTTGGCATGGAACAATGGACTTGGACGGCCCACATAGTTTTTGAATAAGTCATTCAACTCATCCTGAAACTCAGCGGTATGACGAATTTCCTCATACGCCGTATTAATTTCATCCATTGCCTCTTTTAAATGAGGCGGAATAAACTGCCCACCAAAGTTGCCAAAGAAACCTGCTTCATTCGGCAAAGCAATGCCATTAATGTGATGTTCCATATGTTTTCCTGTTCTTATAAAGTTTTAATATAAAATTTTAACGTGACAAATAACGGGTCATATCTTCAAGACCCTTCAAGGTCATTGGAAACATGTGATTTTCAAAAATTTCTTTAATCCAGCTAATGGTCTGGGTATAGTGCCAGTAACCTTCCATCTCAGGGTTCAACCAAGCAGTTTTGTCAAAGTGCTGACGCAAACGTCTTAGCCATACTTCACCCGACTCTTCATTCATATATTCCACTGAACCACCCGCAGACTTTAACTCATACGGTGCCATACTGGCATCACCGACCACAATGACCCGATAATCACGGCCATAGGTATGAAACAGATCCCATGTATTCATACGGGTTGAACTACGGCGATGGTTATCCTTCCACACATGATCATACAGACAATTATGAAAATAAAAGTATTCGAGGGTTTTAAACTCGGATTTGGCCGCACTAAATAGTTTTTCGCATTCAGCAATATAAGCATCCATTGAGCCGCCAACATCAAACAGCATCAATACTTTAATGCGATTACGACGTTCTGGAACCAGTTGTACATCCAAAATGCCTTGTTTTGCTGTCTCACGAATGGTCCCATCGACATCCAGCTCTTCTGCCGCACCTTGACGTGCAAACTTACGCAAACGACGCAAGGCAATTTGCATCTGACGGGTTCCCAAAACCTGATCATC
>NZ_BBTF01000043.1:0-31703 GCF_000876115.1 Acinetobacter sp. NBRC 110496 | reverse complement strand
TATTATGAAGAAACTTGCTTTGATCGCTACTCTTTCAGTTGTAGGTATCGCTAACGCTCAAGCTGCTGATGGAACGATTACAATTAATGGTCTAGTAACAGACAAAACTTGTGACATCGTAACTCCAGCGGGTAAAGACTTTACTGTAACGCTTCCAACTGTTTCAAAACAAACACTTGCTAATGCAGGTGATGTTGCAGGTCGTACTCCATTCCAAATTAACTTAGGTAACTGTTCAGAAGGTAAAGTTGCAACTTACTTCGAACCAGGTGCAACTGTTGATTTCAATACTGGCCGTTTATTAAACCAAAACGCTGCTGGTGCTAAAAACGTTGATGTTCAATTATTAGGTAACAACAACCAAGTTATTCCTGTTCTTGCTGCTGGTAGCAATGGCGCTCAAACTAACTCTCAATGGGTTGACGTTGTTGAAGGCGGTAAAGCTGACCTTAACTACTATGCTGAATACTATGCAACTGGCGCTTCTACTGCTGGTGAAGTAAACACTTCAGTTCAGTACACTATTATTTATCAATAATCTTATTGATAAACTATGCGAATTTCTAGTTAGCTAGAAATTCGCAGTTGTATACTTCACGCAATCATAGAGTAAATTTTAATGGCACTGAACAGTTACAATTTTTTGCTTGGTCTAACGATGTCTTCGGCTTTAATCGCAAGTCACACACATGCAGAAATTATCTTGCATGGTACTCGCGTTATTTATCCATCTGATGCTCGTGAAGTGACTTTGCAAGTCAGTAACAACGGTTCTAAGCCATCGCTTGTTCAGGCATGGATTGATGAAGGTGATGCTAAAACCACACCGGATCAAGCTAAAGTTCCGTTCATGATTACTCCCCCGATTTCGCGTGTAGAGCCAACGAAGAGCCAATCTCTTCGTATTACTGCATTACCTAATGCTGCTCAATTAAATCAAAAGCAAGAAACTGTTTTTTGGTTGAATGTTTTAGATATTCCACCAAGACCAACAGCAAACAGTAAAGATGCTGTTCCTGATAATTTTTTACAGCTTGCAATCCGTTCACGTATCAAGTTTTTCTATCGCCCAGCAAGCATTAAAGCCGATGCCAATCTCGCTGGTGAAAAATTGCAGTGGGCTAAAAGTGGACAAACACTCATTGTAAAAAATCCAACACCGTTTCACGTCACCATGACTGCGGTGTATCAACAAAATGCAGGAAAGCCAGTTGACCTACTACCTAAAGGTCTAATGCTGTCACCTTTTTCAGAGGACAAAATCCAATTGAAAACAGGTAGTACTGAAAAGCTGAGTTATGTAAGCATCAATGATTACGGTGGTCGTATCGAACACCAGATCAAGCTTCAATAACAAATTTATTTTCAATCAATAAATGATTTTGTACCTATCATTGAATAGGCGAACGGATTATGTCAAAGAAAAATGCAACAGCTAAATTCTTGAAGCGTCGTATATGTTATTACCTTACTTCTGGGGTGATCACAGTGACGATGCCTATGGCTGTTTATGCAGTAGAACAGACAGCAGAAAAAGCCCCACCAATGGAAGCAGAATTCGACTCTGTTTTCTTAATCGGTGACGCACAAAAAGTAGATATTTCTCGTTTTAAATATGGTAACCCAGTTTTGCTGGGTGAATATAATGTTGATGTTTATATCAATGGTAACTGGTTTGGCAAAAGAAGAATGATGTTCCGTTCAACAGAACAAAATAAAAATGCCTATACCTGTTTCACATCAAGCTCATTACTCGAATATGGTGTTAAACAAGATGTGCTCGTGAACCGCACTGAGTCTAATGCACCAAATGCATGTTACAAAATCGAAGAATGGATCGAAAACGCTTATTATGATTTCGATACCTCTCGTTTACGTGTCGATATTTCAATCCCGCAAATTGCTCTGCAAAAAAATGCGCAAGGTTATGTTGATCCGAGTATTTGGGATCGTGGTGTCAATGCTGGATTTTTATCTTATAGCGGTAGTGCCTATAAAACCTTCAACCGCTTAAATGACAATAAAGAAACCACCAATGCCTTTATGGCAATTACTGCTGGCGCCAATATTGCGGGTTGGCAACTTCGCCACAATGGTCAGTGGCAGTGGCAAGATGGTTCGCAAAGCGAGCTAGATTCAACCAATACAAAGAAATCGACTTACGAATCGACCAGTACTTATTTACAGCGAGCATTCCCACAGTACCGAGGTGTTTTAACCTTAGGCGATAGCTTTACCAATGGTGAATTATTTGATTCCTTCGGTTATCGTGGTTTTGATTTTTCAAGCGATGACCGCATGCTGCCGAACAGTATGCTTGGCTATGCACCACGTATTCGTGGTAATGCAAAAACCAATGCCAAAGTTGAAGTTCGCCAACAAGGTCAGTTGATTTATCAAACCACAGTTGCACCAGGTAGCTTTGAGATTAATGACCTCTACCCTACAGGTTTTGGTGGTGAGCTTGAAGTTTCGATTATTGAGTCGAATGGTGAAATTCAAAAGCTTGCCGTTCCTTATGCATCTGTCGTACAAATGTTACGTCCTGGTTTAAGCCGCTACTCAGTCACTGCCGGTGAATTCCGCGACCGTGATATTGATTTAACACCTTGGGTAACACAAGGTAAATATCAACGCGGTCTGAATAACTACTTGACTGGCTATACGGGCTTTCAATTAGCTGAAGACTATAGTTCTTTATTATTAGGTGCCGCTGTTGCAACACCAATTGGTGCGGTTTCGTTTGACGTGACTCAATCGAATGCTGATTTTGACAAACAAGGCTCGCAATCAGGACAAAGTTTTCGCTTAAGTTACAGCAAGCTCATTTCACCGACCAATACGAACCTGACGTTAGCAGCCTATCGTTATTCGACGGAAAACTATTTAAAGTTACGTGATGCTGTTTTAATCCGAGACCTAGAAGATAAAGGTGTGAATACCTTTGCTGTAGGTAAGCAGCGTAGTGAATTCCAGATTACCCTGAACCAAGGTTTACCCGAAGGCTGGGGTAATATTTATATGGTGGGTTCTTGGAACGATTATTGGAATCGTAATGAAACGAGTCGTCAATATCAGGTCGGTTATAGTAATCATTATCAAGGATTAACTTACGGTCTTTCAGCGACCAATCGTCAACTCCAATACGGCTCAAATAATCAAACACGTGATACAGAATATTTGATGACGCTCTCTTTCCCAATGAATTTCAGAAAGAGCGCAGTCAATGTCAATGCAACCGCATCAGAAAACAGTCGTACAGTGGGTATGAGCGGTATGGTGGGTGATCGTTTCAACTACGGTGCATCGGTATCTCATCAAGATAGACAAAATCCAAGTTTCAACGTCAACAGCCGCTATCGTACTAACTTTGCTACCGTTGGTGGTTCTTATAGTATTGCTGATTCATATCAACAAGCGATGCTCAGTGTCAGCGGTAGTATAGTTGCACATGATAAAGGCATCTTGTTTGGTCCAGAACAAGGTCAAACCATGGTACTGGTTTATGCACCAGATGCTGCGGGTGCCAAAGTCAACAATACCGTTGGCCTCAGTGTGAATAAATCAGGTTATGCTGTTATTCCATATGTCACACCATATCGTTTAAATGACATCACGCTTGATCCTCAAGAAATGTCGACCAATGTTGAATTGGAAGAAACCAGTCAGCGTATTGCGCCTTTTGCTGGTGCGATTGCTAAAGTTGATTTCTCCACCAAAAAAGGTTATGCCATTTACATCAACACCAAAACTGCAACAGGTGAAGGCTTGCCATTCGCGGCACAAGTATTTAATACCAAAGATGAATCTGTGGGTATCGTAGCGCAAGGCAGTATGGTGTATTTACGTACTCAAGAGCCAAAAGGTGATTTGTATGTAAAATGGGGTGATGAAGCCAATGAACAGTGCCACTTCAGTTATGATGTTACCGCACAACTTTCTAACGATCAGCAAAGCATGATCATGACTGAGGCAGTATGCAAATGAAAAAATTACTTTTAAGCAGCGCCTTAGTTGCTGCAGGTTTTGCTATCAATACAGCAGCTCAAGCTGCTTGCTCAACTAGCGCGGGTTTCAGAACGATTGATGTGTCTATGCAAGTAGGGCGTGTTGTGGTTCGACCAAGTGACCCTGTTGGCAAAGTCTTAGTTAAATCTCTTTTTGAAATTCGCCCAGATTCTAGAACTACATATAGCTGTAATCGTAGTGATATGATGGTCGCCCGATTATTACAAAATTATGCAATTAGTTCTCTAGGCGATAATATCTATTCCACCAATATCCCAGGGATTGGCATTCGTCTGTATCGTGAAGCATTTAATGCAACAAATTTTTCTGGATATTATCCCTATACCCGTCCCGTACCAAGTACCCGTATTAGCCTTGCCGAAGGTTACTTCGTTGTCGAAATCGTGAAAACAGCTGAAAATACGGGCTCAGGAACATTAGTACCAGGTGTTTATAGTACCTATTATGCTGGGAATCGTAGTGATAGTCCGTTTTTAACCAGTACTGTTTATGGTAATGCGATTACCATTGCATCATCCTCTTGTGAATGGAGAGGTGATATTAATAAAGCAGTACAGCTTCCAACAGTAATGAAGTCAGGATTCAAAGGAATTGGTTCGACTCAAGGCGAACAATCGTTTGAACTTAATATTCTTTGTAATGGTGGTCAAAACCCAACAGGTTACGAAGAAAAAAACCTCATTAGTTTGACCTTTGACTATCAACAAGAAGGCAATAACACCCAAGTTTTAAAGAATCTTGAACCAAATTCGACTAAAGCAAATGGCGTTGGGGTACAGTTAGTATGGAACTATCAGAATAAAAATCAGGTTATTGGTTTAGGTAATAAGTTAGAATTAGGAACTGTGAAATCGAATCAGACAGTTCAATATAATGTCCCTCTCACTGCTCGCTATTATCAAACCGCAACGAATGTCACTGCAGGTAAAGTCCGTGCAATGGCAACTGTAACCATACAATACGATTAAACCTTTTATAAGACCTCTTCCCAAACAAGAGGTCTTTTTTTATATAGCTAAAATGAAAGTTATCTAAGTCCTTAATTTTAATTTATTAAAAAAATTCTCTTTTTTGTTTTTGATATAAAGCTTGACTCACATACCAGAGGAACAATTAATGAAAAACTGAGTATATTGGCACTTAGCCTCACTATTTTTGGTTGTGGTGAAAACCAGAATAGTTCACAAAATAATCCCAACGCCCAAACAACTGCAACAACCTCTACAAGCTTTAGTTCACTTAGTTTTAGTCAACCACAGACATGCCAATATAACTTCGATGCAACACAACAAGATTATGATGATTTATGGAACAATCAAAATTCAGACTATCTGATCGGTGTATTTCCTACGATTGATGGGCAAAAGTTTGACTTTACTGTTACCCCACCCTATTTTAGGGACCATTACCCTGAAGAAAATATAACTTTTAATTATTTTGACTTCTTATCAGCAAGTAAGAAACGACTACAAACAGTAAGAGGCAGTGAAGGATTTCGCCCTCCATTTCTAGATAATGCAGGTGATTTACCTTTACCAAATACAGGGATTCTTGCCTAAGAAATGCAAATAGACATTCCAGCAGTTCCACTTAACGGTTGTTACTACGGTGAACCTAGTTCATCATATTTTACAGATATCAATTTCAGTGGGGAAACCGATAATGGCTATATCGTAAGATCCCTCTATTCATTTGCTGCAGGCAGTGCTGATCCAGATTTTGGTGAGAATCCTCCCTTTGTATTATTTACCCTCGATTACCCAAATAGCAATCATACAGAGTATAGTTCAGCCGCTTATTACTACAGTAAATTGACAGAGTACCAAAGCAAATATCATCGATTAGGTGTTTATATTAACCAAAATAGCAAACAGGTTGGCTTTATTGTCAATGGTGTTGATCAAGGCTTCAATCTACCCTACCTGCAGCACTTGAAAATCTTAGTTTTAACATTGATAGCGGAGTCTCGATATATTCTAATCATTTAGATGGGCAAGAACTATCATCTGAAATGATCACTGACCGAAATGCTCTACAGTTCAACTACCCACAAGGTGCAACTGATATCTGTGGTAATGTCATTTAACTTAGATCAGATTTAAAAAACCTAATCACCAGATTAGGTTTTTTTATATTTTACCAAACTAGCGAAAGTATATTTTAGCGACACAAATACAAGTACACTTCCCTATTTCAACAACAAAAATAGATTCTTCCAACCATGTAATAGCAACCCGACAACTCAAATTTATAATTCTCAATACAATAAAAAACGTGATGTAATTAACAATTCAAAATAAATACATTAATTATCAATTTTAGATTAAAACCTTAAACAGATCACACTTAAACCAAATATTTAATCAATATTATTTTTTAAGATTGCTTTAATAATAAATTTTATGTTAATTAATACTTAATGCATTTTATAAAGGCAATAAACATGTATAACAATATTTATAAATCTGCCCTACTTTTATCATTAATGGCGTTTGCTTCGGTGAGTTATTCAGCAAGCACAATCCAAATGAATGGAAGTATTGTAGAAGACACTTGTTCTCAGCAACTTCAAACTAATGATTGTCATCAATTGAATACGCTTCGTGATAAGATTGATTCTCAATTAATTTCACTCAGTGATTTAAATTTGAACACCCAAAAAAATACAACAACAGATATTAGTATTGAACGATTTCCTGACCAAAAGAATGCGGTTATTATTGCAAGTTACTACTAGTTAATAGATTTCTTATCAAGATGTGAACTAATTAACATTAAATATTTAGTTCACATTTGACTTATCATCAAAATCTACATTTTATAATAATATTAAAGAAAATCAGATTTTTATTTAGTTCCATTTAATGTACAGCCAAATTTTAAATTTTCATCCTGCTAACTACGCCAACCCAAGAAAAATTTTTTAAATAATGCAAAATTATTTCACACATACTAGAGAACATATCTTGACCACCTAAAATATTTTCTATAATTTTTTGATTGATGAGAAAACTTTAAAATAATTTAGCATCTTCTTTCTCCCCAAATACCTGCAATACGTATAGGTACATTGCTTAACGGTTTTATGCTCAGGAGCATATTTATGTCAGATTTTATCTCTTTGATACGTTTTAGTTTACTACTTACAATAACACCTATACTGATTAGTACAAGTGGCTGTGCTCATCACCTATCATCACAAAGTTTAGCCAATCCTCATAAAATCCCTTATCCAAGCATTGATACAGCATTGGGTGAAAAACTACAACCAAACGAAAATATTCTGGCTCAACAAATATCTGAACAAATTGAACAGCATATTCGTAAACAATACATTGCAGGACAGGCTCTGCGAGACGCACACCCTAAAGCTCATGGGTGTGTTCGTGCAGAATTCCATGTTTTAAAATCATTACCGACAAACTTAACACAAGGCATTTTTATACCAGATAAAACTTATTCAGCATGGATTCGTTTTTCCAATGCATCAGGAGATGCCACACAAGCTGATGATAAGAATGATGCACGAGGCATGGCGATCAAAATTCTCGATGTTTCTGGTAAAAAGATTTTGGAAAATGATGATCAAGCAATGACGCAAGACTTTATTATGATTAATCATCCAGTATTTTTTGTGAACGATCCTCAGCGCTACTTATCTTTTATAAAGGATGTGAATAGCAAAAGTATGTTCAAAAAATTACAGATCCCTTTGCTTTAGGCTTTCAAGGAACATTCAATGCCGTTAAAGCCAATAATTCGAAAATTTCCAATCCACTACAAGCCAGATATTGGTCAATGGTACCTTATCAGCTAGGATTAGGTGACAAGCGACAAGCCGTAAAATATTCAGCAAGGCCCTGTACTCCGTCCTTAACTTCCATACCTAACCATCCTAGTCATGATTTTTTAAGAATTGCACTTCGAAATAGTTTAGAAAAAGATGAGGCGTGTATGGAGTTTCTTATACAGCCGAGAACCTCCAACAAAATGCTTATAGAAGATTCCATGACTGAATGGAAAGAATCGCAAGCCCCTTTTTATCAAGTTGCAACAATCCATATACCTAAACAGGTTTTTGACACTCCTGATCAAAATACATTTTGTGAAAATCTTTCTTTTACGCCGTGGCATTCTCTCCCTGAGCATAAACCCTTAGGCGCGATCAATCGATTACGTAAAGTGATTTACGAAAAGATTAGTACCGTTCGACATGAAATGAATGCTGTGCAAAGAAAGGAGCCGCTATAAACCATACGATTCATCAATAATGCAACTATTCAAAAATATAAACTTTGCGCTGACCATCTACTGAAAATATACATTTTCCTTTAAACTCTTGAGCATTACCTAAGTGATTCTCAGCGCAGAATTCTAAATAAAGGTAAATATCTCCACTATTTTGATTTATATAATAATTATTCCCTACATTATCATGAAAACTAACGGTCTTTTTCTTTGCAACATTAGAAATTACTAATTTTTTGCAATTTTCAATCAGCTTTTCCTTATTTAAGTTAATTTCAGAGTGACGAATAAAAGAAGAGCTTTTACTCAAATCTCGCTCATTATCTTGATTGTTATTCTCAACTATATATGGATCTAAATTCGCGACAATATTAGAGTCATTGCTCTTATACTCATCAAAACTTTCACACCCCAACAAACCTAGTATCATGGTGAAAGCTAAGACATTCTTCACTTAAATAATCTATAAAATTAAAAAGTGTAAGATAGCAAAAATAATCTGATATAGCAAAATAAAATACATCCAGTGCTAATAAACTAAATCCGCTGGAGTTCTGTTTTAAATTTTAATTAAACCCTTAAAAATCTTGACTCTATTTTATGAAATTAATAACTTTATTTTAGAGATTCTTGATATGAACTAGCTTGCTTATACAATGAAAATCACTCAAAAACTCGAATACAATTTTATCTTTTTAATTCAATCATTTCACTTATCCATTATTTTCTAAATGATTAGAGTATTCAGATAATCTAGCTGTATTTTTTGATGTCAAAGTACCACTTGCGTGGATTTTAATATTAAAAAACCACTTAGGATTAGTACACCTAAGTGGTTGTTTTATATGGTGGGCCCACCGTGACTTGAACACGGGACCAACGGATTATGAGTCCGCTGCTCTAACCAACTGAGCTATAGGCCCTAAACTTGAATCATATTGTGTATATGATGAATACTGCCTGATCTTAGTTAAATTTAACTTAAATTACAAGCAGATGATTTTATCAAATTACCAAAATAATGTTAAAAATCATAAACTGCGCTGATTCTATCTGATCTCCCCAGCTTGAGTAAAGATCTTAATGTGCTATTTTGATCATTAATAAGCCATCTAAATTTCTTTTTATCTGGTATTTTCGGATATGTATTTTCCTGAAAAGTCGTATTACACTGCTGCAATTCAAAGCCTATGATGACAAACATGAAAAAATTTTTAGGAAAATCTATTTTTAAAGCAACAGGTTGGGAATACAAGGTTGATCCGGCCATTTTAGAAAAGAAACAAGTCATTATCGGCTTCGAACATACTTCCAATTTAGATACCATTCTATCACTCGCATTATTTGAAATTTTAGAGTTAAAAATTCATACCTTAATCAAGAAAGAATTGTTTAAAGGTCCATTAAAACCAATTTTAGAACGTTTGGGTGGCATCCCTGTTGACCGTAAAGCCAACAAAGATATTGTCACGCAAATGGTTGAACTATTTAATCAAAATGACAGTTTTAATCTGGTAATTGCACCTGAAGCAACGCGTGCCAAAGATAGTGAAGTACGTAACCCCATTCGTACGGGTTTCTGGCATATCGCCAAAGCTGCCAATGTGCCCATTATTTTAATGTATGCCAATGCACGTACCAAGAAAGGCGGCATTCTAGGGAAAATTTATCCAAGCGATCTACAATCAGATCTAGAAAAGATCAAAGTACTTTATGCCGAATACGACATAGACGTCAAAATTAGCTAATTGATTCAATCTATTTGATCAATCTTTGACGCCTGATCAGGATTTTAAAGTTTGAATATGAGCGATGCTAGTTTTCAACAAAACCATCGCTATGCTAATATTCCTGCACTTTTTTTAAGTTTTATTTTTTGGAGTTACTTCCATGGCGGGTCATTCTAAATGGGCCAATATTAAGCATCGTAAAGCTAAACAAGATGCCAGTCGCGGTAAAGTTTTTACTAAATATATCCGTGAAATCGTAACCGCTGCACGTTTGGGCGGGCCAGATGCTGCAAGCAACCCACGTTTACGTGCTGTTGTTGAAAAAGCACTTTCTGTGAATATGACACGCGATACCATCAATCGTGCGATTCAGCGTGGCGCTGGTGGCGAAGATAACGATGATTTAAAAGAAGTCACCTATGAAGGTTATGGTGTTGGTGGTGTTGCGGTTATCGTTGAGACCATGACCGATAACTTAAACCGTACTGTACCAGATGTCCGTCATTGCTTCTCTAAAACCAATGGCAACTTGGGTACCAATGGTTCAGTGGCTTACCTATTCACCAAGCGTGGCGAAATTTCTTTTGAAGATGTTTCTTTGGAAGACAAAGTCATGGAAGTTGCTTTAGAAGCAGGTGCTGACGATATCGAGATTGATGAAGATACGATCTTAGTTATCACGAGTCCTGAAAGTTTTGGTGATGTCCAAGATGCGCTTACAGCTGCAGGTTTAAAATCTGACAATGCCGAAGTTGTAATGAGCCCATCGACTAAAGCTGAAATCAATGATATCGATCAAGCTAAACAAATCATGAAAATGATTGATATGCTTGAAGATCTTGACGATGTTCAAAACGTTTATACCAACGTTGAATTCTCTGAAGATGTATTAACGCAACTTGATGCTTAAGCCACTCAGACGAATAAAAAAATGCATCTTTTTAGATGCATTTTTTATAGCTTATTTAAAAGTTTATAGCAGTTAAATACGTTGTATTCTTTAATCACAAAACTTGAATGCAGTGCAACCACACTGTCTATTTTACCAATACGGCGTAATAGAATTTCACTATAGTCATCCATATTACGTGCCACTAATTCCAAAATAAAATCAGCACTCTGCCCCGTTACGAGAAAGGCATTGGTCACTTCTGGAATATCTTCGATTTCTTGTAAGAACTTATCAAAGGTTTCACTGTCGTGTTTGCTCAATGAAACCTGTAACAGAATATGTAAACTAAAACCGAGTTTATTAAAATTAATTTCTCGTTTCAATTGCCCCATTACTTGGGATTCAATCAAGTTCTTAATCCGACGATGCACTGAACTCACCGAAAGATTGATGCGTTCTGATAGTTCATTCAGATTGACATCTTCATGGGTTAAAATTTCAAGAATTTGTTTATCAAAACGATCCAATTCCATTCTACAGTTCTCACTCTGAATTTATGTTTTTATCGGAACTGCTCACTCAGTAATTTTTAAGGGTCAAGGGAAAACATTCGTTTAACTTTTGACAATGCTGCATGGATAACGCAAACATGATTCCGATAAACTTTTGATTTATCTCTGTCTCAAAGCCGAAACAAGACCTTTTGAGCAACTGTTCAACTGATCTCCCAATAGTTGAACAACTCGTTTCGATCCCCATCACACCCTGAAACATAAGATAACAAAGCCTTTTTATAATTATTTCCCTCTTTTCAGTTTTTTTAAAGTAAATTTGGCAATAATTTCTAATATTTTCTGCTTAAAACGAATTTTCTTTTAAAAATTAATTTTATTCATTAATAATTTTTTACTTTATTGGTCATTTTTCTATTTTATTTCCCATAAAAAAGCCCCAATTCAACAATCAGGGCTTTTTTAACTCAAAAAATCATTTATAAACCGCGCCAATCGACACGTGCGTTTCGTTCAGTGGCATAAATACGCTGTACATATTGTCCAATCGGCAAATCAGATAAATAATCATGATATTGTTTCAATTCGCCATTAAATTGCTCATTATCATCATTCTCCAATTCCCACGGTGTGCCTTTAATCACCAATAACGGCGCAAGAATAGAACAAACAGCTATATCGGCCAAGCCCAGACGATCACCGACCATATAACGGCCTTGATTATCGATCAAACGCTGGTTGAGATCGGTAATCAACTCCGTCATACGTAGTTTGGACTGCGCCACTTTTTCAGGACTCAGTTTATAGTTGGTCGACACCAGACTTTTTAATATTGGTTTAGAAATCTTTTCAAACTGACGTAAATAACCTTGCTCACCCATCATGATTTCAAGCGGATGATCACCCACTGACAACGCATGTGCCAATGACCAGCGACGAACATGGACACCAAGTTCATCAGTCAATTTGTCGATTTCTAAAGCTTGCTCGCGCAACTGTTCATCCCGTCTAAGCAAAGCATGCTCAGGATAGGTACTATCCAGATATAAAGCGATTTGTGTTGAATCGGCTATCCAGTGTTTATCATCTTTCAACATCGGCAATAAGTATTGCCCAGATTTCAGATAGGTAAAAGCACGATGAAAACCAGGAATTAAATTATGTGCCACATAGTCCAATTCCTTATGATCTAACAACCAGCGAGCTTTTTCACAATAGTGAGACAAAGGAAATTGGTATAAAACCCGCATAGACTCTCCAAATTTATTTTTCTACTCAATCAAACCGAAGGTTTTCCTTACTGTAGAAGTAAAAATGAATGAATACAATGTCCTTTTTGCTCGATCTTTCATAATTTCAGCGAGTTTGCTTTATAAATATTCGTGGTGAGATTATTCCTTTATTTCATAGAAAAAGACTTTTCGCATTGATTAATATAGAAACAGCAGCCTTAAACCTATGTTTTTAATAAATATTTAATATCTACTTTTCTGTTATTTTTCTCATAATAAATGCTTAGGAATTATTGTGATATACAAGCCATAACTGATGGTTTAGTGGAAAAGTAAAACTTTTGTAAAGTCTCTCTTATCTATTAGAGGTGCTCACATGTCCAGTAATCAATCAGTGATTCAAGCTCAAACACAACTGATTTCAAATGATCAGCAGGCCATCAATGCTGCCTATCAAGTTGCTGACTTTGCATTAGAAGATCGAAATAATCGTGATCAAAATCGGGTTTTGCCCACAGAACAAATTATTCAGTTTAGCCAAAAGGGGCTTGGTGGAATTCGTGTGCCACAACAATATGGCGGTGCTTTTGTCTCGAATAAAACCTTGGCACATGTGTTTCGTATTTTAAGTAAAGCCGATGCCAACGTTGGACAAATCCCACAAAACCAGTTCGGACTATTAAATTTTATTAATATCACAGGTTCAGATGCGCAAAAACAGTTTATTTACGCTGAAATACTCGCAGGAAAACGCCTTGCCAATGGTGGGCCTGAAAAAAATTCTAGAGATACCAAAGCCATCCAAACCACTTTAAGGTTGGAAAATGGTCAATACTTCTTAAACGGGGAAAAATTCTACTCAACTGGAACCAGCTTTGCAGACTGGCTTGCGATTCGAGCACTTCATCCAGATGGTTATATCGTATTGACTCTGGTTGACCGTCATGCCGATGGTGTTGAAGTGATTAATGACTGGAATGGCTTTGGTCAACGTACTACAGCCAGCGGAACAGTTAAACTTCATAACGTCATTGCCGATCCGTCCTTATTTTTTGATGAGCGTATTATTGCAGATACCCCCAACGTTCGCGGTGCGTATTCTCAACTTCTTCAAGTTGCCATTGATGTCGGAATTGCTGAAGCAGCCTTTGATGACACTTTATCCAGCATTCGTAAAGCACGCCCAATTATTGATGCAGGTGTAGAAAAAGCCAGTGAAGAACATTACACCCTACAAGAAGTTGGCAAACTCAATATCTTGCTCGATGCGGCCATATTATTACTCGATGATGCTGCCGAATATCTGGATGAACTGGATCAACTTACAGAAATCTCTGCCGAACAAGCCGCACGTGCGTCTATTTTAGTAGCAGAAGCGAAGATTTATGCCAATGACGCCGCCCTACATATCTCCGAAAAGCTACTCGAACTTGGTGGAAGCCGTGCCAGCCTGAGCCAACATAATCTTGATCAACACTGGCGCAATGCTCGTGTGCATACCCTACATGATCCTGTGCGTTGGAAATTCCATGCCATCGGTGACTATTACCTCAATGGTACCCACCCTGCCCGCCATGCTTGGATTTAAGGAGTACATCATGACCTCATACCAAGAATTACAAGGTTTTGCCAAAACCCATTTAAAAGCGGCTCACATTATTGAAAACGATGCTGAAGCCTTGGACATTGCCACACAACTGAGTCAGCAGTTTAAACAAGCTGCTGTTGAACGTGATGTCAATCGCAACTTGCCATTTACTGAAATCGAAGCCTATAGTCAATCAGGTTTATGGGCGATTACTGTACCTAAACAGTATGGTGGTGCAGAAGTTTCCAGCCTAACCGTCGCTAAAGTGATTGCGCTGTTTAGTGGTGCGGATGGTTCGATTGGACAAATTCCACAAAATCACTTCTATGCACTGGAAGTATTACGAAATACAGGCACAGAAGCGCAAAAGAAACGTCTTTATCACGAAGTATTACAGGGTGCACGTTTTGGCAATGCCTTAGCTGAATTTAAAACCCGCACTTCTGCACATAAACAAACCACCATAATCCCAAGCGAAAACGGTTATCTGATTCAGGGAGAAAAGTTTTATTGCACGGGTAGCTTGTTTGCACATCGTATTCCTACCCTAGTGGTTGATGAAAAGGGTAATGAGTTTCTGGCTTTTGTACAACGCGACAGTCAAGGCTTAGAACTGATTGATGACTGGTCTGGCTTTGGGCAACGCACCACAGGCAGCGGCACAGTTAAGTTTAATCAGGTCTTTGTTGCCAAAGAGGATGTGATTCCTTTTGATACTGCCTTTAAGCAACTGTCTTTGGTTGGCCCATTTGCTCAAATTATGCATGCTGCGATTGAAGTCGGCATTGCTCGTGCTGCCTTTGAGGAAACATTGGAGCGTGTGCGTGTTGCCCGCCCTTGGATTGATGCCAATATTGATTCCGCCACACAAGACCCTTTAACCCTGTCTGAGCTGGGTCGTATCGCAACCGATGTCAAAGCCAGCGAATTACTCCTCAAACAGGCAGCTCTATCCGTCGATAAAGCAAAACAGGATCTCAATGCAGAGAGCTTAGCTAAAGCCTCAATTGATGTGGCAAAAGTCCGTGCGCATAGTACCGAAACTGCCTTAAAAGCCTCCTCTAAACTGATTGAATTGGCCGGCAGTCGTGGCAGTCAACGTGCTGATGGTCTGGATCGGCATTGGCGTAATGCACGGGTTCATACCCTGCACGATGCTGCACGCTGGAAATATTACTTCATTGGTAATTATGTGTTGAATGGCATTCTGCCACCACGTCGGGGGACTTTATAATGAGTCAAAACCTGCCGAAGAAAATTTTACTGAACGCCTTTGATATGAATTGTGTCGGTCATATTAATCATGGCTTATGGACGCATCCGCGTGATCAATCACATCGATTTAATGAACTCAATTATTGGACTGAGTTAGCCCAAACGCTGGAACAAGGTCTTTTTGATGGTTTATTCCTTGCGGATATTACAGGGGTTTATGATGTCTATCAGAATGGGATTGAGCTGACTCTAAAAGAGTCCATTCAACTGCCAAGCCATGATCCTTCTACCCTGATTTCGGCCATGGCCTTGGTCACGCAGAATTTAAGCTTTGGTATCACGGTCAATCTTAGCTATGAGCAGCCCTATCAATTTGCACGGCGATTTGCCAGTCTGGATCATTTAACTCAAGGTCGTTTGGGCTGGAATATTGTCACAGGCTATCTGGACAGTGCTGAACGCTTAATTGGGCAAAAAGGCTTGAAAGATCATGATGCGCGTTATGATCAGGCCGAGGAGTTTTTACAGCTTTGCTATCAATATTGGGAAGGCTCTTGGGAAAATGACGCCTTAAAGAAAGATAAGCAACAGCGTATTTTTACCGATCCAAATAAAGTCCACTCGATCAATCATCAAGGCCAATATTACCAAAGCCAAGGAGTGTTTCAGGTTGCGCCATCGCTACAGCGTACCCCAACACTCTTCCAAGCAGGTGCATCACCGAAAGGTCTGCAATTTGCCACACGTCATGCGGAATGTATTTTTATTGGTGGTGATCAACCTGAAAAGATTCGTCAGCAAGTCAATAAAATACGCTTACAAGCAATACAGCAAGGTCGTGATGAAAATGCGATTAAAATCTTTGTCGGCATCACCGTGGTGGTCGCTGAAACACATGAGCTTGCTCAAGAGAAACTGGCTGAATATCGCCAATATGCCAGCCCAGAAGCAGGTTTAGCGCATTATGCCAGTTCAGTCGGCATTGATCTTGCCAAGTTTGCAGATGATGAAGCGATTCCTTATCAAAAGAGCAATAGCATTGCTTCCGTCAATGAGAAGTTTAAAGAACAGCGCATCAGCAAGAATGACTTAAAAGCGCAACATGTGCTGGGTGGACGTTATCCGCTGATTGTCGGGAGTGCTACAGAAGTTGCGGAATATCTGATTGAGCTACTCGATCAAACGGGCATTGATGGTTTTAACCTGACTCGTACCGTTGCACCTGAATCTCATCATGATTTTATTCGACTGGTGATTCCAGAGTTACAGCAGCGTGGACGTTATAAAACAGAATATGCCACAGGCTCATTACGCAATAAACTGTTTGCGCAAGGCGATCATTTAGCTGCAAGTCATCCTGCTGATCAGTTTCGATGTAGAACGCATAACAACACACATGACTTAAAAACCATTGAAGAAATTAGTGCTTAGCATTTAAACATTTAAGAATAGAATTGGAGAAATATATGGCTCAAACAGCCTCTAAAAAATGGTTGGGTATTGGCCTTGTCGTTGTTGTTGCGATTATTGCCTTATTGATTTGGAATAAGCAAAGACAGAACCACAGCAGTGAACTGGTGATTGGGATTAGTCCGTCTTTTGCACATCCGTTACAAGTCGCTGCGGATGAAGCCAAACAGCAAGGTTTAAATGTCAAATTGGTCGAGTTTTCCGATTGGAATACGCCGAACATTACGCTAAATCATGGTGATATTGATGCCAACTTTTTCCAGCATCAGCCCTTCTTGGACAATGCCATTAAAGAAACAGGCTTTAAATTAAAATCATTTGCGGCAGGTGCAGCATCGCATGTCGGACTGTATTCAAAAAAATATAAAAGTTTTGATGAACTGCCGAATGGTGCAACTGTTGCGATTCCGAATGATCCTGTCAATCAAGGGCGTGCTTTATTGCTATTGCAACAAGCCAAGTTGATTGAACTGAAAGATAGTAATAATCACCTTTCTGCACTGAAAGACATTACTGCAAATCCGAAGAACCTGAAATTTACCGAAGTTGAAGGCCCACAAACTGCACGTGCCATTGATGATGTTGATCTGGCATTTGGCTATCCACATTACCTACGTCTAGCCAAAACAGCTGATCCTGAAAGTGCGTTATTGTTTGATGACAATACCAATAAGCGTTATGCGATTTTATTTGTGGTGCGTGATAACTATCAGGATAAAGACAGCAAACTACAGAAGTTTGTCGAGATTTATCAAAATTCACCGAAAGTCAAAGCGGCCTTGGATAGCGATTTTGGTCCAACGTTGTGGTTCCCTGGCTGGAAATAAGGAGAACAATCATGGTGAGTTTTGGTGCACAGGTTGATTTTTCAGTCCCGCATCTGAAAATACGCGGTTTAAATAAGTTTTATGATGTACAGGGCCAACGCTTACATGCCTTAAAAGACATTAATATCGATATTCCCAAAGCACAGATTGTTGGGATTATCGGGAAAAGCGGTGCAGGTAAATCCTCCCTGCTGCGTACCTTAAATGGTCTGGAGTCGATTGATACAGGCAGTATTTTAATTCATCAGCAAAATATTGCTGAACTCAGCCATGCCGAGTTGATCAAAACTCGGCAGAAAATTGGCATGATTTTTCAGCATTTTAATCTAATGTCTGCAAAAACCGTATGGGAAAATGTGGCGCTACCGCTACGTATCGCCGGTTATAACAAGACCGAAATTGAGCAACGGGTCAATGATGTACTGACGCTGGTTGGATTAGCAGCAAAGCGAGAGGATTACCCTGCTCAACTCTCTGGTGGGCAGAAGCAACGTGTGGGCATTGCCCGTGCCTTGGTTTCTCAGCCTGAAATTCTGCTCTGTGATGAAGCAACTTCGGCACTGGATCCTGAAAGTACTGCCAATATTCTGTCGTTGTTAAAGCAGATCAATCAGGACCTCGGTTTAACCATTGTCTTGATCACTCATGAGATGCAAGTCATTCAAGAGATTTGTGATCAGGTGATCGTGATTGATCAAGGTGAGATTATTGAGTCTGGGCAAGTCTGGTCGGTATTTTCCAATCCGCAACAACAGATCACTCAGGAATTACTCAATTTTGAGCAGGTAAATTTACCTTTTGAACTGAGTCAAACCATTCTGCCTGAGAGTACACATCAGATTTTAAAACTGAAATATGTCAGTGAATCGAAAACGGTGCCTGATTTATATGAACTGTTGGATGATTTTAATAGCCCCGTTCAGGTCTATCACAGTCAGATAGATAGCATTCAGCAGCGTATCATCGGCTCACTGATCATCGGGATTCGCAATCTCGACTTTGATCTCAACCACTCACAATTTGAAAAACATCCTGCAATAACACAACTTGAGGTGATCGGTTATGTACAATCAACTCATTGATCTGTTACTGACAGGCACGACCGATACTTTAATCATGGTCGGTGTCTCTGCGATTCTCGCCTTTTTGATTGGTCTGCCAATTGCTTTAATTCTAGTGAGTACTGCTGATTTTGGGATTTATCCTTCTAAGAAAATCAATCAGTCATTGGGCTGGGTCATCAACATCACACGATCCGTGCCCTTCCTGATTTTAATGGTGGCATTGATTCCATTTACCCGCTGGATTGTTGGTACTAGCTATGGCGTATTGGCTGCAATTGTACCCTTAACCATTGCCGCAATTCCGTTCTTTGCTCGTATTGCTGAAGTCAGTCTACGGGAAGTCGATCAAGGTTTGATTGAAGCCGCACAAGCAATGGGCTGTAACCGCAAGCAGATTCTTTGGCATGTATTGCTTCCTGAAGCTTTACCAGGGATTGTTGCAGGCTTTACCGTGACCATTGTCACCATGATCAGCTCCTCTGCTATTGCCGGTGCCATTGGTGCAGGTGGTTTGGGCGATATTGCTTATCGTTACGGCTATCAACGTTTTGATATGCAAGTGATGCTGGCGGTAATTTTAGTACTGATTGTTTTGGTGATGTTGGTACAAGTCACAGGCGATAATATTGCCAAACAACTGGATAAACGCAAAGTTTAAGTCCGAAATAAAAATCCGCACGCGCCATGACCTGACTTTGTCATGGCTTTCATGTAAAATCAGCAGCAATTTTTAAATAACACATTTGTGAGTGGTTTCATGGGTTTTAATTGCGGTATTGTTGGTCTGCCAAACGTAGGTAAATCTACATTATTTAATGCATTAACAAAGGCAGCGATTGCGGCTGAAAACTTTCCGTTCTGTACCATTGAACCAAACACAGGCATTGTCCCTGTTCCAGATCCACGCCTAGATAAACTTACAGCAATTGTTAAACCGCAACGTGTTATTCCAACTACGATGGAATTTGTTGATATCGCAGGTTTGGTTGCTGGTGCATCTAAAGGTGAAGGCTTGGGTAACCAATTCCTTGCCAATATCCGTGAAACAGATGCAATTGCCCACGTGGTTCGTTGTTTCGAAGATGAAAACGTGATTCACGTAAATGGTAAAATTGATCCTTTAGATGATATCGCGACCATCAACACTGAACTTGCACTTGCTGACCTTGATACCGTTGCCAAAGCATTGTTACGTTTGACTAAAGCGGCGAAAGGTGGCGATAAAGAAGCACTTGCAACTAAAGCTGTATTAGAAAAAATCCAACCTTTGCTTGATGAAGGTAAACCAGCACGTGCCGCTGACCTTTCTGATGACGAACGTAAGGCAGTTCGCGGTTTTGGTTTAATGACACTTAAACCAACCATGTATATTGCAAACGTTGCAGAAGATGGTTTTGAAAATAACCCGCATCTTGAAGCAGTTAAAAAACTTGCTGCTGAAGAAAATGCAATTGTTGTACCACTTTGCAACCAGATCGAAGCTGAGATTTCATTATTAGAAGATGAAGACCGTGCTGAATTCTTGGAAGCGATGGGCATGGAAGAACCAGGTCTAAACGTCGTGATTCGTGCAGGTTATAGCTTACTTGGCTTACAGACATACTTCACTGCGGGTGTACAAGAAGTTCGTGCTTGGACGGTTAAAGTCGGTGCGACTGCGCCACAAGCAGCTGGTGTGATTCATACTGACTTCGAAAAAGGCTTTATCCGTGCTGAATGTGTTGCTTATGATGACTTCATTCAATACAACGGTGAAAGTGGTGCTAAAGAAGCTGGTAAATGGCGTTTAGAAGGTAAAACCTATATCGTTCAAGATGGCGACGTATTACACTTCCGTTTTAATGTATAAATCAGTTTTTTGATTTCCAAACCGCCAATAAGGATCTTATTGGCGGTTTTTTATTATCAAGAATTTAATCTTTTAAAATGGCTTACGAAACTGTTTGTGGCTTCATATCCATTTCAGCACGTTTCATTTGTGCCTCTTTTAAAATGCGCTGATGTAACGGCTTACGGAATCCAAGTAAAAAGACAAACTCAGCCAATACAAATAATGGTCCAATCGCTAGACCAATCACATCATCGACAAAGGCTGGTTTTTTCTTCTCGAAATAATGCCCCACGAACTGAAACACCCAGCCTACCACAAAAATACCGATACTGGTCCCTAACCAACTCCACATTGGTAAAGCCGCAATTTTCACAGCCAGTGGATATAACAAGGCCAATAAAGCCAGCATCAAAAGACCGAATAGCTTATCGAGTGAAAGATAATAGATTGTACTTAATACAATTAGCACCGATGCCAATGTGACTGAAACACTGGAAATTTCTATACCCGCACGTGCGGTTAAACATAGAATAGAAAAAACAATTAAAGGAATCCCCACAAAATGGGTCACAATATTATTTCGATCTAAGTGATAAGCCGCATATTGGCTGAGTAGACGTTCCAAATTTGTCATTTCTCATTCCTCATCTCATGTGTTTATACTGTTAATCTATAAGAAATATTGCAGTGAAGTTGTCATGTAGCTGACAAATGGACTTATTTTTAATCAAGGAACAGCCGTGTTAGATCGTGTTTATATTCAACATTTGCAGCAAAATTCATGGTTTAGTCATCTGGCAGAACCCTTTCAGAACTTTATCATTCAACATGGCAAAAAGCATATCGTTGAAAAAAATGCGGCGGTGTTTAAGGCTCAAGATATTTTTGACGGTGTTTACGGAGTACTGGAAGGTTCTATTAGCTTGGGTTATATCGATGTCAATGGCAATGAAGCGATTGCTGCAATTGCTGAACCGATCATGTGGTTTGGTGAAATTTCTCTGATCGACCAGCAACCTCGCTCGCATGATGCGATCGCCCTGAAAAAAAGTGTCGTCTTAAAAATCCCCGCACAGCCACTGAATGATTTTTTGCTTAAAAATCCGTATTACTGGTATTACTTCGCCTTGCTGACCAGCCAAAAATTACGCTATGTGTTTTTAGAGCAAATCGCAATTCAAACCCAAAGCATTAGCCAACGTCTGGCACAACGCTTACTGTTTATTTTAGAAGGCTATGGTAACCGCGCTCAGATTCAGGATTTTAGTATCCAAATCTCTCAAGACCAATTGGCCAATATGCTGACAATCTCCCGACAGACTGTAAATCAGGAACTCAATTTATTTGAAAAACAGGGTATCATTCGTCTCGGTTTTAAAAAAATTGAAGTAATTGATATAGTTCGACTGAGACAATTAGCAGCAGTGGGATATATAAAAGAGCACTAGCAGCATGTGATTTGTATTATTTTTAAACAGACCTGTGAGCTAAATTGGTCAATATCGCGTTAATCTTAAAGCTAAATTAAAAGAAAAAATCTCACTATAAAATGATACTTACAAATTAAAATATGTCACAAAATTATTGTGCTTTTTCCTTATAAACTCATCTAAATTAAGGCTAAGCACTATCGCTTACTAAAATGTAGAATACAATCATGAGAAAAATCGCAACTATTCTAACAGCAGGCTTATTTACAGTATTAAGTGCTAGCGCATTTGCCTGCCCGAAAGGAAGTCAAATCCAAGGTGGTACAGGACCAAATCATAAAGGTGGAAAATGTGTTGCAACTGGTGTCGTGAAAACCAAAAAAGAAACAACTAAAGCAACCACTACAGCAAAACAAGAAGCGGTTAAAACCAAAGATACAACCAAGCATGAAGCGATGAAGGCTACGACAGATACTAAAAAAGCAGCGAGTACCACAACGACTCAAGTGAAACAAGATGCAGCTAAAACCGTTAAAACCCATTAAGTTTTAGCAATAGCTTTAACCACTAAAAAGCGAGATTATTGATCTCGCTTTTTTTTATTCTCATTTTGGCGAGGTATTCCCCAAGGCAGGATTATCAATCGCATCTTTACATTGCGCTTTATCACGTTCGTAATCAGCCTGTTTTTGTGCTGACCCATTGCCATTATCTTTTACATCACGCGCCCATGTATCCAGACTGGTCAGTGCTTTACGGCAAAGTGCATATTTTCCTTCGGTTACCGAGTCAGTCATTTTAACGTTGATTCGCCAATCGGTACTGAGCTGACGCAAAGGTTTTCTGACTTTTTCTTCAATCTCGGCAGTCTGTTTATTGTAAACAATCGAATCGATGTTATTAATCAACATCCATGCCGCATTGGCATAGGTTGTTGCATCATTATTCAGTTTCGGCGCAGGTTTGATTTCGACCTTTTCTTTTGGTTCAGTACTTGAGTTTCCACAAGCAGCCAATAAAAAAGTACTGCATATCACGATTGCAGCTACACGAAAGTTTGGATTAGACATATCAAATTGCCGATGAAACATTTGGCCATTATGCTAGTCAATTTGGGAATAATTCTCAATGCTTGTTACTTATTTACTCAGCAGTATACCTTTTATGCTAAACAATTGATTTTATATTCTTGTTCAGCATAAAGTCAGACTTACTCATATATAAAAAATTAAAACTTCAAGAAGGAAGAAAACCAGCATGTCACACATCAAGATTTATGCCTTGCAGTCCACGATTGAGCAGTTTAGACCTCAACTTTCACATGCAATCCATCAGGCTTTGGTTGAAAGCTTAAATTATCCTATGGAAAAGAAATTTCAGCGTTTTATTGCTTTAGCTACAGAAAACTTTATTTATCCCAGTGATCGTAGTCAGCACTACCTTATTATCGAAATTTCGATGTTTGAAGGTAGAAGCATCGAAGCAAAAAAAGCTTGATCCAAAGCATTTTCAGCAATATTGAGCAACAATGCGGGATTTCACCCCAAGACATTGAAATCACAATTTTTGAAACACCAAAATGCAATTGGGGAATCCGTGGTCAAAATGCGGATGAATTACAGCTCAATTATCAGGTCAATGTTTAAACAGACAAATACCCTCCTAAGTGCTATTTTTTTGTCTAACAAAAACCATGTTTTTTTGTGATATACGGGCTTAATTCAGCACAAAGTTCTGCTATGCTTAAACACAAATTACTCAGGATAGGATCATTCGCATGAGCGTCACTCTTGGAACTCCACTTCAATCTTCTGCATTTAAGGTTTTACTGTTAGGTTCTGGAGAGCTTGGTAAAGAAGTTGTGATTTCTTTGCAGCGCTTAGGTGTAGAAGTTCATGCTGCAGATCGTTATGATCATGCACCTGCCATGCAAGTTGCACATTATGCCTACACCCTGAATATGGCAGATCCAACCGAATTAAAACAATTAATTGAAAACATAAAACCGAATTTGATCGTTCCCGAAATTGAAGCGATTGCTACTGAAGTTTTAATTGAAATTGAACAAAGCCAAACTGCAACGGTAATTCCCTCGGCTAAAGCAGTCAATCTCACCATGAATCGTGAAGGGATTCGCCGTTTAGCTGCTGAAGAACTTGGCTTACCTACCTCTGCTTATCGCTTCGCGAATACACTGGAAAGCTTCCGCGCAGCCTGTGATGACATTGGTTATCCAAACTTTGTAAAACCCGTGATGTCTTCTTCAGGTAAAGGCCAATCTCGCGTTAAGAGTTTTGATGAGGTGGATGCGGCCTGGGACTACGCAATGCAAGGTGGTCGGGTTAATCAAGGTACAGTAATTATTGAGTCACAGATTGATTTTGATTTTGAAATTACCCTGCTCACAGTCCGCGCCAAAAATCCAGAAACAGGTGAAATCGAAACACATTTTTGTGATCCGATCGGACACCGTCAAGATGCTGGTGACTATGTCGAGAGCTGGCAGCCCCAAGCCATGACGCCTGTTGCGTTACAAGAATCAAAACGGATTGCAAATAAGGTCACAGTTGCGTTAGGTGGTTGTGGTATCTTCGGGGTAGAACTGTTTATCAAAGGCGATAAAGTCTGGTTTAGCGAAGTCTCGCCACGCCCACATGATACGGGTTTAGTGACTTTAGCTTCACAATTCCAGAGCGAATTTGAATTACATGCACGTGCAATTCTCGGTCTGCCTGTCAATACAGCACGTCATAGTATCGCTGCAAGTGCAGTGATTTATGCAGGTGTAGATGCCAAGAACCTGAGTTTCACTGGCTTGAATCTTGCATTAGCTAATCCCAACACTGATCTACGTCTATTTGGTAAACCTGAAGGCTTTAAACGCCGCCGTATGGGTGTCGCAACAGCTCGTGCTGAAACAACCGATCTTGCACGTGAATTAGCACAGCATGCCGCAGACCAAGTGAGTGTACAAACCAACGCTTAAGATGACCTTAGGTTATTATCATCACAACTTCCCCTCTTTTTTAGAGGGGCTTTGATAGAAGACTCAGCTTTATGATCAAGACCTCTCCTTTGTTGAACTACGTCACCAGTCTTCATGATATTCAAGCGATTAACCAATGGCGTACGGATGTAGAAAAGCAATTACAGGAGAGTTATGAAAATGGACAACCCATTCGTGATGTAATTGGTGCGCGTTCAAATTCGATTGATGAAGCCTTGATCTTCCTTTGGAACCACGCAGGCCTAGATCAAACTGAATTGGGTTTATTTGCAGTCGGTGGCTATGGCCGCCATGAGATGCTGCCTTATTCTGATACCGATATCATGATTTTATCTGAGGATGAAATCAGTGAAGAACAAGAAAAACTGATCTCGACCTTTATTTCATCGTTATGGGATGTCGGTAATTTCAAACCCGGCATCAGCGTCCGTACCATTCAGAACTGTGTCGAACAAGCCATTAATGACTTAACTGTTGCCACCACCTTGATTGAAGCCCGTCTCATTACAGGCAATCAACAATTAGCCAAATGGCCACGCCGTATTGTTGCGCAAACATGGACGGATCAAACCTTCTATGATGCCAAAATGGCAGAACAAGCCAAACGCTATGCACAACACAATAATACTGAGAGTAATTTAGAGCCTGATATCAAAAATGCACCGGGTGGTATTCGCGATATCAACCAAATCGGCTGGATCGCCAAACGTCATTTCCGTGTCAATCGCATCTATGATTTAGTCCATTTAGGCTTTATTACTGAGTTTGAATTGGGTGTACTGGAAGAAGCGGAAAGTTTCTTATGGGAAATTCGTACCCACTTACACCGTTTAGCCAAACGCGATGAAAATCGTCTGTTGTTTGAATATCAACGTGATATCGCAGCAAAGTTTGGCTATGTGCGTGAAGAAGGTCAGCCTGTTAATTTTGCCGTTGAACAGTTCATGAAGCGCTACTATCGTACTGCGCAGCAAGTTTCAACGCTGAATGAAATGCTACTCGCCTATTTCAATGAATCGGTGATTACCCCACGTCTGCCTGATTATGAACGTCATATCATCGACATCAATGAGCGTTTTAAAATTGTCGATGGCAAATTGGCTGTTCAGCATCACAAAGTCTTTTCAGAAGAACCAATTGCCATCTTAGAATTGTTCTATCTGTTGGCTAACCGTCCTGAAATTACTGGGATTCGCGCCCGTACCTTGCGTCTGCTTGTGCTTGCAGCCAAACGGATTGACCAGCGCTTCCGTAATAATCCAGAACATCAAGCTTTGTTTATGTCGATTATTCGCTCACCTCATTTATATGACACCATGGTAGCGATGAAGCGTTATGGCGTGTTGGGCAATTACATTCCTGCTTTTGGGCAAATTACTGGATTAATGCAATACGACCTATTCCATATTTATACGGTCGATGCACATACGCTCCTATTACTGCGTAATTTAAGTCGCTTTAAAGAACCCGAATTTGCCAAAGAATTTCCTGTGGTTAGCTCTGTGTTTCAGCGTATCTCTCGCCATGACATCGTCTATATGGCCGCGATTTTCCATGACATTGCCAAAGGTCGTGGTGGTGATCACAGTGAACTGGGGGCACTGGATGCAATTGAATTCTGTCGTACCCATGGATTTACCGAACGTGAATGCAAACTGGTTGCATGGCTGATTAACAATCACCTGCTAATGTCCCTTACCGCACAGAAAAAAGATATTTCCGACCCAGATGAAGTCAGAGACTTTGCTGAAAAAGTCGGGGACATGGAGCATCTTGATTATCTCTATGCCCTGACGGTGGCCGATATTAACGCGACCAATCCAAAACTTTGGAATACATGGCGTGCATCACTCATGCGTCAGCTGTATACCTATGCACGTGATGTGATTCGTTCAGGCTTGGGCCGTCCAGTTGATTATCAAATGCTGATTGAAGATACCAAATTTGCTGCAAGTGAACTCTTGGTCAATGACTTCTCTCTGGCTGAAGTAGAGAAAGTCTGGCAAGAACTAGGCGATGAATACTTTGTCAAAGAATCCGCCAATGAAATTGCATGGCATACCCAAGCGATTTTACAACACGGCGATAATCCAGAACCTTTGGTATTATTACGTGCACATCGTAATGCGGCCGATGATGCGGTTCAGATCTTTATCTATACCCGTGATCAACCAAACTTGTTTGCCACCACGGTTGCGGTACTGGATCGTATGAACCTTGATGTTCAGGATGCACGCATTATCACTGCTTCAACCTCATTCAGCTTAGATACCTACCTGGTGCTTGACCGTTTTGGTACTTTACTAACTGACCCAGATCGCGAACGCAAAGTGAAAGCCGCTTTGGTTGATGCATTAAGCCATTCGGATCAATATCCAGGGATCATGCAACGCCGTATCCCCCGTCATTTGCGTCATTTTGATGTGCAAAATACCGTGGATATTGTCTTGAACCCGACGTTACAGCAACATATGGTTGAAATTTCGACCCTTGACCATCCGGGCCTACTGGCACGTATTGGGGGGTTATTCATGTTGCAAGGTTTGGACATTCATTCTGCAAGAATTGCCACGCTGGGTGAACGTGCGGAAGATATTTTCTTTGTCACCAAGAAAAATGGTGTCTTGCTCAGCGATGAAGAAGTGAAAACTTTTGCGGAAAGCTTAAAAGCCGCTTTAGATGAAGCCTCGAATCAAATTTGTAATCCATCTTGAATTTTATTGTTTGGTAACTGTTTAAATGAACTCTAGCTTGTCGTTATTGCATCCCTATCCTTTTGAAAAGTTAAATCAACTATTTAAAGATGTGCAACCTGCCAATTTACCTTTGATTCCTTTATCGATTGGTGAGCCTAAACATCCAGCCCCAGAGTTCGTTAAACAAGCGATTATTGATAATTTTGCCCACTTATCAACCTACCCAAACAGTAAAGGCCTGCCTGAGTTGCGTCAAAGTATTGCACAGTGGCTCACCAATCGCTTCAAGTTGAATCATATTAGTGCAGAGGATCATATTCTGCCTGTTTCTGGTACACGTGAAGGGATCTTCTCTTTTGTACAGGCCTTGATTAAACGTGAAGATGCACCCTATGTGGTGATGCCAAATCCGTTTTATCAGATCTATGAAGGTGCAGCCCTGCTTGCAGGTGCAAAACCCTATTTCATTAACTGTACCGAAGAAAATGGTTACCTCGGTGACTTTGATGCAGTCCCTGCGGAAGTCTGGGAAAAAACAGCATTACTGTTTGTGTGTACCCCAGGCAACCCAACAGGAACGGTTCTGTCAAAAGAGCAGTTTAAAAAACTGATTGCACTATCTGACCAATACGGTTTCGTGATTGCATCGGATGAATGCTATTCAGAACTTTGGTTTGATCAAGCACCGATTGGGCTTTTAGAAGTGTGTGCCGAAATGGGTCGTGATGATTATAAGAATTGCATCGTTTTCCATTCCCTGTCTAAACGTTCAAACTTACCGGGCATGCGTTCTGGTTTTGTTGCGGGTGATGCAGCCCTGTTAAAGCCATATTTGCAATACCGTACCTATCACGGCGCTGCAATGCCAGTACAAAATCAACTGGCTTCGATTGCAGCATGGAATGACGAAGCGCATGTTGAAGAAAATCGTCAACAGTACCGTGCAAAGTTTGATTTATTCCAGTCTGAACTTGGTCATCTATTGCCATTACAAAAACCAGATGCAGGTTTCTATTATTGGTTAAAAGTGGACAACGATGAGACTTTTGCCAAAATGCTGATGGAAAAAGCGCATATCAAGGTTTTACCAGGTCGTTATTTGTCAAGAGATACTGAACAAGGCAATCCCGGTGAAGGTCATGTCAGAATGGCCTTAGTGGCTGATTTAGCACAATGTGAAGAAGTGGTCAAACGCCTGAAAGCCATCCTTTAAATTAAAAAATCCCCGAACATTCGGGGATTTTTTCTAGGGAACTTACAGCGATTAAAGCACCCTACTGTATCAAACCTGCCCAATAAGCAAGAGGGTAGCAATCAAAACCATTAATCCCCCAGAAATACGGCTAACCCGTTTCACTGCCAGCGGTCGCGTTCTCAGTATTCTTTTAGCTGCAATCCCGACCAGTACATACACTACAGCACAACTGAGTAAATGAACCATCCCCAACAAAATAATCTGGGTTGTCGGTGAAAATGCCATTTTAGGATGAATAAAGGGGGGTAATAAAGCAAAAAATAGCAATAACACTTTTGGGTTTAAACCACTAATACCAACCCCTTTAATTAACCATGAACGTGCAGAATCTAAAGATTGTGTTGTATTACTCTCAGTAGAAATAGTGGCAGGATGCATAAATAGCCGCACTCCCATCCAGAATAAATAACAAGCCCCCATGACTGTCATTACAGTGAGTAAAATCGGGTAATGTTGTACCAATGCACCGACCCCCGCAGCAACACATAAAATTGCCATGAGATGCCCGAGCACCAAGCCTGTGACCGCATTTAAAACAAACTGCCCTCGAACACCTGCAAGAATGGCATATGCCCAATCCGCACCAGGTGTTAAAACGAATAAAATCGAAACACACCAAAACGCAAAAATCACACTGAGTTCCATTAGCAACGCCCTTCTCAATTCATAAATGCTATTTTCAACAGCCTTTTTTTTCACCGTTCGGTGAAGATTGTTGAGAAAGGATATGCTTTAATGAAGAAAATGTTATTCTAAATACTTCTACATCTTCAAAGCCCTAAGGGAGATTCTTCTAAATGGATCGCATTGATAAGAAAATTATTGCTGAACTACAAGCAAATGGGCGATTATCTATCACAGAGCTGGCCGAAAGAATCGGTTTAAGTCTGTCTCCCTGCCACCGTCGCGTCAAAGCACTTGAAGAAACAGGAGTCATTAAAGGCTATCATGCCGATTTGGAAGCCTCAAAAATTGGGCTTAATTTCTCAGCCATTATCTTTGTCACCTTAAAAGACGGCGATAAAAAAGCCCTTTCTGCTTTTGAAGAAAAAGTTATTGAAATTGCCAATGTGATTCAGGCACAACGTTTATTTGGAAATCCAGATTATTTATTGCATGTGGTTGCTAAAGACTTGGCCAGTTTCCAAAAACTCTACGATGACAGCCTCTCTGCATTACCCAATGTTCAACGTTTGACCTCAACCATTGTCATGAAAAATGTGGTCTCCAATCGTTTACTGCCTCTTTAAGCATTAATGATCATTTGGGGTAGAATAAAAAGTTCGGGATTGAAACAATTCACACTTTTCCTAAGCTGAAAAGTCATAAACATAAGCGACTTTATTAATTTTTTTATCTGCTTAATCTCTCTTGACCAACTGCTGAAATCTTCGTCTATACTTAGCCATCAAAACTTGATGACTATGGAAAGATGACTTCTCACACTCCCAAGAAAATAAAGAAAAAGGGTTGGCTGATTTTAGCAATCGTTATTGTACTTATTATTGCTATCATCATTCTTTGGCAGACTGGGGCGACTAAAAAAACAACAGATACTGGACCACAAAAAGGTAGCACTACAACGACACAGAAAGCGGCCTTGACCGTTACCGTAGCCCAACCTGAGCTACAAAACTGGAAACAGACCTTGACTGCAAATGGCAACATCGCTGCTTGGCAAGAAGTCGTCATTGGCAGTGAGCTCTCAGGCCAACGTCTGACCCATGTCAACGTCAATGTAGGTGATGAAGTCAAACGCGGTCAGGTCTTAGCAGAAATTAACAGTGACACCATTCGCGCCGACCTCGCTGTAGCCAAAGCAAGTTATGCAGAAGCGCAAGCTGTGCTGAGTGATGCCATCACCCATAATAAACGTATCCAGCAACTCAAAAATACTGGGGCAATTTCAGCTCAGGAATCCACCCAATACCAAACCTCTCAGGCCACGGCACAAGCACGTCTTGATGCAGCTAAAGCTCAGATCGAAAGCAATCAATTACGCCTAGCCCAAACCCAAGTGATTTCACCTGATAATGGCGTGATTTCAGCGCGTACAGCAACTGTTGGTGCTTTAGCTCAAACAGGACAAGAACTGTTTCGTCTCATTCGCAATCATCGTCTGGAATGGCGTGCAGAAGTCACGACGTCTGATTTATACAAACTCCAGCAAGGGATGGCAGCACATATTGTTTCACCAGATCCAGCACAGCCCGCAGTTATCGGCAAAGTAAGAATGATTGCACCTGTCATCGATCCACAAACCCGTTACGGGCTGGTCTATGTGGATATTCCAACCACACAGGCAGTCCGGATGGGTATGTTTGTCAAAGGTGAGTTTGATTTAGGCCAAAAACCAGCAACAACCATTCCTCAAACCGCCCTACTGTTACGTGATGGTTTTTCATATGTGTTTATTGTTGCGAATAACAATCGTGTAAGCCAACAAAAGGTTGCCGTTGGTCGTCGTCTTGGTGATCGCGTCGAAATCCTGAATTTAGCCCCGAATGTCAAAGTGGTTTCGTCAGGCACTGGCTTCCTGACAGATGGAGATCTCGTCAACATCGTCAAAGAGATTCCAGACACCCCATTAAGCAAACAGCTTGTGACTGTACAGGAGAAATAAGATGAATTTCTCCGCTTGGTCAATCCGAAATCCTATTCCTGGCATTTTTATTTA
>NZ_BBTF01000044.1:0-30120 GCF_000876115.1 Acinetobacter sp. NBRC 110496 | reverse complement strand
ATGTATTGAAATCAAATGGCATTCAAATCAGTATGGATGGTAAAGGTCGATGGGTTGATAATGTGATGGTTGAACGATTATGGCGGAGCGTTAAATATGAAGAGGTGTATCTCAAAGCCTACAGCAATGTTTTGGATGCGAAGAAGCAATTAAACGCATATTTTGAATTTTATAATTTGAAACGACCTCATTCGAGTCTGGACAAAATGACTCCAGATGAGTTTTACTATGACCAGCTACCACAACAAAATAAGGTAGCTTAACTAGAGCAGAGTATCACTTATAAATAAGCTTTTAGTTGTTCAAACATGTGGGACCACCTCTTTATTGTTTTATATAGTGTATAAGTTCGTTTTTGCTTTATGTGGCGTATTTCGCAAACCTAAAACTAAAGCCAAAAAGAATTCAAAAAAAGGCTATCGTAAGCCTCAAAAGAATCAGGAGCTTGTATCTAAAAAAGTCCTTACAAAAGACGAGATTACAATGCTTGATGCACTAGAACAGGTCATTCCATCACGCAACATTTTGGTGCAAGTAAGCATGAGTGCTTTTATGACCACGCAAAACATAAGTACCCGAAATCAGTTTTCTAGGCTTTACGTGGACTATTTGATTGTTGATGAAGACTACAATCCTATATTATCTATTGAGCTTGATGGGCATTATCATAAATATACCCAGGATAAAGATAAAAGGCGTGACGAGCTTTTGAAGAGTGCTGGCATTCCTGTCATTAGGTTTAAGGAAATTCCAGACATAAAAGTTATAAGAAAAACCATTTCAAGGTATATTTAGGTATAAATACGATTAACTCTAATTGATTTTAATAATGTAAATGTGTAAAAATGGTTTTGTCGTAAGAGATATTTTGAATTAATTTTCAAATATATTTCTAAAGGTTTAATCATGAACAACTTAACTCGCAATACTGGAACTAATGACATGTTAAATGTATCAAAACCAGAAAATGTTGCTCAAATGTCACCTGTTGAACTTCAGAATTATATTGAAGAACTTCAACAACAACTAGTCGTTAAAGAAAATAAAGCTTTTCACGATGCTGTTAGTGCCATTAATGCAATCATTTCAGAAAAAATTACTGCCGATGGTGTTGTGGACATCCATACACTTAGTGAATATCTAAAAAACAACCACATTGATACCACAAAAGTTGAGCCTGTAAGACGTCAAAAACGTAAGCTTACGCATGAATGGGTTCACCGTGAAAACAACAGCTTACGTTGGGCTGGTCGCGGTCAAGTAATTAAATGGTTACGTGAAGAAATGATTGAAAAGGGTTTAGATCCTTCAGATAAAGAAGCTGTACGTAGTTATTGCGAACAAAATCTAGACCTTAAAGAGATTTAATCTTTAAAACTAGTGAAACCACCGTAAAAGGTGGTTTTTTTTTGCCATTATATAGTGTCGTTAAGCGATACCCTATTCTATTAGCTTTCAGCCGATAACAAGAAAATTTGCAATTGGTATATACTTAAACCGTTTTTATAAAGGTCACGTTATACAACGGACTAGTTTTAGTTAAATTTTGGTATATACATTATAAGTATATGTGACTATACCTTTGCTTATGTTTCGCTGGAGGCGATTAAATGTCATTCAAAACTCTATTATTAACTGGCTTATTATCTGTAGGTTTGGTTTTAGTTGGTTGTAGTAAAAAAGAAGAATCAACATCTCAATCAAAACCTATTCAACCAGATGAACAAATTGACAAAGTAGATCCATCTGCAGACCTACAAGCAGCGCGTGAAGCTTATGTCGATAATGAAAAACCTTCAAAAGTTGAGGGCCACGATTTTGATGCACATCAAAAAACTGCAGAACAAAATCCACCAAAAGAGGACGAGCCAAATGATATGTCTTCTATGCTGAACGCTGCAGCTGCAGATGCTCAAAAACAAGCAGATCAAAACAAATAACAGCACATAAGCTTGGTACATCTTTAAAGGGGATTCGTTATCCCCTTTTTTAATGCGCCTTTAAAATACTTTTTAAATTCCCTTATTAAAACTTAACTAAAACAGTGATTCATTTTAACTAAAAAAACTTTATACCCCACGACTTAGTTATAATTAACCAGTTAAAACGTAATTAGATAAATGCGTTAAGGAGTATTAAAAATGGCATATGAATATAACTCGCAAGATAAGCGGTTTGAATTCCCTAATCCCTACCGAATAGAAAACATTTTTAAAGTGATCGGTGCCATCGTTTTTATGCTGGCTGGCCTAAGCTTAATTTTCAGTGCAAAAGGTCTATTCAGTAACGGTGTATTTGTTGCACTACCACCGCTTATAGTTGGTCTAGCAATGTTCAGTTATGGCGCTCTACTGCTGACCACAGGCTTATCAAACCTAAAGTTCTACTTTGGTCGTGATCAACCAGCCGGACTTGCACAGGAGTTATCCATTCAAGAAACTGGTGCTTATCCTGGTGCAACCGATATTAAAGAGATCCTACGCCAAAGCGCTTTGATTTATGAAGAACCAAAAGGCTCAGTGAACGGGATTCTATATTCACTGTTCCCTAATCTTATTTTTTCGCCATTATTCATCCGTAACGCTGCAGAAGCTCAATTTCAAAATGCGATTGTTTTTCTGATTACCTTAGTGAGTGCTCTAATCGCGTATGTGGGTGCATCACCCAATACAGGTGCTTGGCTTGGGATTGTTTACAACGCCATTATTTTGATTGTTTTATTGCGTCCTATGGCTAATCCGAACTCAGGTGCACAAGAAATTGGTTTATCTAAAGTCATTGGTTTGGTTTTAGTCGCCATTCTTGGACCTGTATTGGTTCCTATCCTTACCCAACATGCAGTTGCACCTATTTGGTTGCCAAGCATGGATAAAGCAATTTTTACGTTAATTGCAGCGCTGATTGCGATTGCGATATTCTTCTTGGCCGTGATTGCTCAAATGGTAAAACAGCCACCACAAGCCAGTGCTGGAGTCGTTCAGGATAGTTTGAGTATGAATTGCCAACCAATGCAGTTGTTTGATGAACTTGAACGCCATCTACAAAAGAATTGGGAAAGTGCTATTCCTAACAGAATCTATTCACGCCAGTTGCCAGTTATCAACTCTCGCAGTAAAAACGGTGCTTTTGAGGGTGAGATCTTAGAAGAAACTCAACCAGTGCCAATCAATACCCTTCGTGATATGACATTGAGCTCATGCTTCAAAGAAGAAAAGTATCGCTGGTTAGCCATCCTCAATAGTTTTGGATTGTTAAGTTTTATTGCTTCAGTCGTATTAATGACTATTTTTGCCAAAGGTCTATATAACGGAAGCTATCTGGATTTTAGCGTCTTCACTTATGGTTTCTTTGGTGTATCGATGTGGATCTTAGGGAAGTTTTGTTTTGAGCACGGTAATTACCTATGGAGCCGTTTTGACTTTGTATCAAAACTAATATGGGTTGAGGCTAAAGGTAGCTATCAATTGTCTCAAATTAACTTTGGCCGTTACCTTGACGACAGCGTGAAATCACAAAAAGAAGTCATCAATGTTGAAACCATGACGTTACGTGTCTGGTACGCTGAAATTAGCACAACGACCTTCGGTAAATATCAAAACCGTGCGATCTTGAGCATGACTGCTTGTACTGATGATGCTGTTGTACTGAAAGAGCATTTAGCCGACTTTGCCAAAAGCCAAAGCATTGTGGTTGCCCCAACGTCTGAAGCAGATATTAACCGCATGTCATCTATGAACCAGATGAATAACGCAATCAATAAAAGCTCACCAAGAACACATGGTACACATCTTGGATTGATGAATAACCCTGAAACGCACAGTCAGGATCTATCAGATCAAGTGCCCGTGGTCATCAAACCGAAAAAGAATATGTTTTGTGTGAAATGTGGTGAACCACTTCAGGACAATATGCTGTTTTGCCCTCAGTGTGGTACCAAAATAGAAAGTTAATCGTTAAAGAAAATAAAGGAATGGATTACGAATGTGGTCCATTTTTTTTTTGACATCAAAAAAATAATTAGAGTTCTAAAATTAAGAGTTTAATTGAGCGTTGACATATTCTTCGACAGAAAATCCCTTTACGCCAGTTTCTATAAGTGCATGCACAAAGTCTGAGAACGTCACTGGAATGTACCCTACTTTGAATAGTGCCTCATTCAACTCTTTGTACTTCAGAAAAACTTCTTCTTTATGTTTTTTCTTCAGCTTAAACGTGGACGGCAAATCTGCCACTTGCAGATCTTGAATTTTGGTTGGGTTGTTCATAGCGTACCCGGTTGCTTAAAAGTTGCGAATTTAAACTATTGTAATGTGAAAATTAAAAAATGCAGAATAAATCTGCATTTTATTGTTTCATTTTTTTAAGATCTATTTGATAAACAGATGCTTAAATTAGTATTCTCAACCAAAAGCCAATTAATAGCGGATTAACCAAAATCAATCCGTTTCTTATTAGTATGTTTAATGTGTTGCTACTGGCGTACCAAATGCATCAGGATGTTGTGGTTGTTCACCACCACTTTGTTGAGCTTGACCAGGTTGACCAGCTGGAGCAGTTGTCTTACGTGCAGCTAAGTCCTTCATGATGTCTTGACAAGACATGCCCCCTGTTTCGTATAAGTTGTACGCAACAGGATCTTTTTTAGGATCTGGCGGTACACACTCCAATTCAGGTTCACTAGCAGTTGCAGAATCGGCATTCATTTTGTCCAGTTCGGTAGTAATCAATGTCAGATCGATGTCACTTGGCGTAATTGGACGACTGCTGATCTGCAAGCGATAAGTCATAGACGGCGTTAGTAGCGCATATAGTTCGCGGATCTGATTGGCCATAAGCGCAGGATTTTTCATTACGATTTTTTGGCATAAGAAAAGGTGCACGTTGTTCGGGCTACAAACACTTCCTTTACGCTGACTTGTTTGTGGGTTTTGGGCATCCACTTTCAAGGGGTAGACTTCAATGTAAACTTCATACGGCGTATCTGGCTGAAATTGGAAGTTCTGCAAACTAGAAACGACAGTTGAATACGGTTCTGACGTATCTTGTGCATGACAGAATACTTGTGGTGCGTTACAGTCAAAGTTACGACTAATACGGTCGATAATTTTATTGCGCTGAGCAGCCAATTTCATACTTTCTTCTTTTACTCGTCTTGCAACTTCACTCTGCAGTCGAGCTTCAAGTTCAACATCGCTTTGTTGTGGACGTTCAACTTCGATGTTTTGATTGCCAAAAATAACCACAGCAAATAACAAAAAGAAAAGAACACCACCGCCAATCAAGATTAGCTTTTTATGCTTAGCAAAAAAGTTTTCATCAATGTTTACTTTTTTGCCCTTCTTTGCTGTCTTGGCTGGCTGTTCAGGCTCACTTACATGTTCATCATCGGGTTGGATTTTGATCGCTTCTTCAGCTTCCTTCCCGATGTTGTCCATATCATCTGGTTCGTGATTACTCATTTATTCACCTATTCAATTATTTACTTGATTTAGCTTTTCTAGAGGTCGATTTAGACTTGGCTTTCTTTTTGCCACGTTGAACTGGCTCACCGTTGTTGTCGTATCCACTTGCACCACAGCTAAAGCAATCCCATTTATACTTACGTTCACCACGTAAATTAAATGCAGACTGAATCATGGTCTGGCCACACTCAAAACACTTGGCTTCGTTGCCAGTGCGAGATTTTGTAAGTTGGGTATCTGGTGATCCATCTGGCAATATGTCGAAATAACGTTTACATGATGCAGCTTCACAACTGTATCGCTCTTCGTAAACACCAGGTTCTTTGCGGTACTTGGTATGTACAAGAGGCTTTTTACAGATACATGGATACTCTGTTTTGGTCACTTGGAATCTTGGCTCGTAGTTAGGACTACCATCAGGGAACACCTCTAATGGACCCGACTTACATTTTTTGCCTTTCAGGTTTGGATTGGATTTTTCACAAGAAAAGAAGTGATACGGCTTACCTGAAGAAGTTGAAATACCTTTTAACTCACGCAACCAACCGCCACACCCTTCAAGCTGACATTTGTATGTATGGTTACGGCGATATTCGTCAAAATCAGGAACCAAGTTACCGCTTTCGTCATTTGTAGAACGGTATGTTTCTTTACAGGTGCCATCTACGAACGCACGTTGAGAGCACTCAAAAAATACAGATTTATCAGTTGTAACCTGAGTCAGTGATTTGCCACATAAACATAAATGAGCAGTTGGCTCACGTACAGTTGGCTTACCCGGTTCATCTTTACCATCAACATTTCTGTTTGGCGCTGAACTTTTGCATGAATTACATGACCAGTAGACCGATGTTGTTTTGTCGCGATTGGTACCGATTTTCGGCAACATGCGTCCGTCATCACAGTTATTACATTTGTAGACAGGGAATGAATCAAGCCAATGTTTTGAGAACTGTCCTAATTCACTTTCAATCCCTAAATGGAACTTTTGGAGTTCTTGTTTGTAATCGGCATCACCAGTAGCGATTAGATCCAGTGTTTCTTCAATTTCTTTGGTGTAAAGCGGATCTGCAAAACTAAACTTACCTCTAATGTTTTGAATCAACTTCAATCCATGCGGTGTAACTTCAATTTTCTTTTTAACAAGCTTGATATAGCCGTGCTTGATTAACCGTTCAAAGATTGATTGGTAAGTACTAGGACGACCAATTCCTTTTTTCTCAAGTAATTTGACCAATGATGGTACGGTGTAGCGTGAACGTGGTTTGGTTTTGGTCGCGATAACTTTACCAGCAATAACATTGTGGTTTTGACCGACTTCAATATCTATAGGTAGCGTATGTTCAGGTTCTTTTTCTGAATCTTCTTCACCGTCCACGTATTCAAGTGCATTTTCATCAATACTGTAGGTCTTTAATAAGCCCAACCAGCCATCTTCTTTTAAGATACGGCTAGAAGCTTTGAATTCAGCATCTTTAGTAATGCTTTCACCATCTACATTGAGAGTGACATCTTTATAGACACCTATAACGGATTTAACTTCGTATTCAGCTGGAGCCATTTGCGATGCAACAGTACGCAACCAGATTAGACGATATAGATCCTTTTGAACTTGGTCCTCACCAGCTTCAAAGGTAAAGAAGTCACTAGGACGAATACATTCATGTGCTTCTTGAGCACCATCGCGAGATTTGGCTTTATTGCCGATAATCGCAATGCCCTCTCTCTCACCAAAAGCTTCTAGAGCTTGCATCCCCTCAGGCGAAATTACAGCAGCATCAGTACGATGGTAAGTGATATAACCACCTTCATATAACTTTTGCGCTGCTTCCATAGTTTGTTTTAGATCCAAACCAAGACGCGCTGCAGCTGCAGCTTGCAGATCAACAGTAATAAACGGCGCTGGAGCACTACGGAAAGATGGCTTAGTTTCAACACTGGTAATGGTTAAGTCTTTTTTATCAATTACGTTTTGTAGACGGGTAATTGAAGCTTTATCTAACCACTGGTTATTGTGCACATCCTTCATTTCAGGATTAAGCCACTTAGAAAAATCCCATTTCGCAGCCCAACCTTGTTTTAGAGTTACTTCAAGATTGTAATGTTCATGTGATTTGAAGTTTTTCAGTAGATCTTCTAAATCACCAAGCACAACGAGTACGGCAGATTGAACACGGCCAACAGGAAATTTGCCTTTTAAAATATTTGAAATTGGCTCATACAAGTAAAAACCAATCATACGGTCAAGGAAACGGCGTGTTTCTTGAGATGCCACCATACCTTGATCCAGCTCTTCACCATTTTGAAGTGCATTAGCGATCGTACTTTTATCAATAGCGTTATATTTGACGCGAATATACTGATCGTCAGATAAGTTCAGGATACGTTTTAAGTGATATGCAATGGCTTCACCTTCACGGTCCAAGTCAGTTGCGAGGAAAACCGTATCTGCATTTTTAGCAGCCTGTCTTAATTCTTGAACAACGCGTGTTTTATTTTGAGATATTTCGTATTTAGGAACAAAGGCTGGATATGAAAAACCGATCTCATGATTAGGTAAATCACATACATGGCCAACTGAAGCGCGTACAACGAATTCGTGCGGATACAGGTCATCCAAGATATGTTGAATTTTTTCGACCTTTCCGGGTGACTCTACTATGAACAAACTACTCATTAAAATTCATCCAATTTTTAACTTTCTTTAGTAATAATTACTGAAGTTAATCTAGTAATGGTTTTAGTATATACAATTTTAAAATGTTTAAATAGGTTTAAGGGTTGATAAACAAACACTTTTAAGGGCTTATTTCTTAATCTTTAGTTGGATGAACATTTCAAGTGGTTAAATTACTTCCTGTTTTCAATATTCTACGCGCAAAAAGACAACAATATTTATCTAAAATTATGGGAAAAAACGGCTTAATTGTTTGAAAATGCAATGTTTAACCATCACAAATTAAAATTCCAAAAATATTATTTAACGAATTAATGTTGTACTATAAAGGTATCGTTTGTTTTAAGCTAAAACCATGATTAAAAAACTTATAGTTTTAAGCACCTCATTGTTAATCATCGGGTGTTCGTCTACGCCACAAGAGAAACGCTTAGATCAATACCTTGAAGATACGAAAACTGATGCAAAGGAACGTAGTATTGACTGGTATTACAAACATGATTACGAGCGTAGTAATGTTTTAAATATTTGTTATTCCATTTATATAGATTCTGCTAAGAAAGCTGGTTATTACAGCGATGATGTTAGTGATGGCCGAGAAAAGTATTTAGACGATAGCGTACAAAAAGAAATGTACGCCTCAAATGACGAATGCAATAAGGCATATAAGGCTCAGGATATTCTAGATAACTTTGTTGCAAGCAATAGCCTTCCACAAGAGTCTTATGAAGACAAGTTAGATCCACAACAAGAACCAAATTCAACACCTGAAGTACCAGAAGTGTCACCTGAAGCACCAGCAAATGAACCAGTCGCCACAAAACCACCAACACTGGAGGAATTAACCAATGCGAATCCGCAATAATGCGCTCATATGCCCAGGCCAATTTTTGATTCGATCTGCATTCTTTTTGCCCTAGCCATTTTACCTATAATAATTATTGGTATTGGCATACAGCTCAAAGAGAATTACGAGCGTAAGAAGCTCACTCAAAGCTATATGGATCAGCACTAAAGAAATCCAATAGGCAATAAAAAAGCAGCGAAATCGCTGCTTTTTTTATTTCTAATGAAGTTTACGAATAGGTTGAGTATAGGGGGAATCTTCTACTCGATGCACATGCATTGAATTGGTAATGTTCATTAAAGGTGAATTACTAGCCACTGAATGAGTCGTTGATGCTTTATGTGTGCGGTAGTTATTCAAAAACTGATCTACTACTGGCACATTGTTAGGCAATATTCCGATTTCGCGGTTAGTAATTTTAATCGTTTCTATTTGGTCTACATGGCTCATAACTAAGTCCACTACAATGATTAAAACTATGAGCATAATTATAGCTTAAAATTGAAGAAATTCCATTTTGGGATTTAATATTTGGTTTTTTTATGCACAGGTTTTTGTGGATAGTAGTGGGTATAAATGGCTAAGTTGCTGATTATTTAAGCTTTTAACATTGATTAAAAATTAATCAAAATAACGAAAAATAGAGTAAAATATGGAGAAATATAGCAGAAGCTATAGAAGAAAAAACAGGAAATGTCAAAAAAAGGGCAAAAAAAAACTATTAGAACAATCTCAGTCTAATAGTTTATTAAATAGGGTAATATCCCTTGATTCGTAATATAACCGATCTCTAATAAGTTTTAAAGCTTTTTTAATCATATTCACGGAAATTCCACAAACTATTATCTCATGCTGAACAAAAGTAATGATTAAGCCCTATACTCAGCTCTACCCTGATATATTGCAGATTAGTTAAACTGTTGTTTAGAAATCGCAAACAATATGATGTTATATTTGAGCAAGGTTAGAATTATGTATGAAATGTGAATGCTTTAAAAACTGATATATATTATCAACTTTTTAGAGTTTTACGCCTTATAGAATACATACAACTTGTTAGAATGCCTTATACTAATTAGCCACCCTCACACACCTTTTATGGAAGACCAGTATAGTGAAAGATTCAATCTTTGCTGATGTTATATCAAAGTTGAATGCGGAAGTTTTTACGCAAAAAGCTGGTCGCTTATACCCTCCTGTCAGTCAATTATTGGCACTGGAGAAAAAGTTAGCATTATGTACAGCATCATTGGTTAAAAGCGAAGACATTCCAGACTATAAACAGCTAGAACGCCTGTTTTGGGATAACGTAAATCATACCTATGGCACTGGTTATTTTGCGGAGATTCCTAAGTGGGGTTCCAACATCTTTATCCCATTACAGGTATGGGAAAGTGTGTTACAGCCTTATGCATTGTTCTATAAAAATATGAACCCTGAGTTTAACTTTTATGACTTTGCATTTACGACTGCAGCGTTGAGCGCTTGGCGGTACAGCCAACCCGTGCTAAAGCTTGAAAATGATGTATATCGCACCCTATTGAATGATGAAAACGGTCGCTATGTCGATGGTCATTTGCTGAATTACTACTTTCAGTGGACCAACTTTATTCATACACCAGGTCTAGGACACAACGACAAACCTTTATATGGTTTTTTCGCGCATCAAAACGAAGTTTTGTTTAACGGAAACAACGTTAAAGTACTGATCATCGTGTTTTGCTATGAAGATACTGAAGCCAACATATCTGATGAAGATCCTTTAAGCTTAACCTCTAATTGGGGAGACTATGTGGTTTTAGAGTATCGCACGGATACTATTAAAACCATTAAAGATAGTTTGATTGGTACCAACCTTAAAGGTAGTCCTGAGCTATTAATCTTACTTGGTAAAATGCTTAGCTTATTTAATTTTTCTATTCATCCTAAAACTGACATCTACAATCACCGTGGCTACCTGATGCAACCCACGTATAACGATACGATTGATTCATTTCTCAATAGTTATAGAAAGCACAAAGGTATGCCAGTACGCCGTGGCGTAGGTAAATCACCCTCTAGCAATCAACGCCGTGAAGTCCTCTATCATGTCCACGCACCAAGTTGTCCACGCCTGTTTGATACTGGTCTGAACACTGGTTTTGTGTCGCGCATGCACAAGAGTAGCCATATCGCTAATGACCATTTTAATACACTACATTGGCTTAAAACTGATACTGGCTTAAAACTAATTTCAGGTAGTTTATATACTCAAGAAACCGAAACTAAACTTATTAAATCAATTCAAAATTACTTTTATGGTAATAATACTTAAAGGTTTTCATTCTTTTTTCCTTAAACCTGTTATATAATTTTAATACCCATTTCAATCAATGAAGTATTATGCGTTTCGAGTTCGATCCATCATTTATATCTCATGTTGCAGTACGATTAGATGGCACTTCCTTAAAATCATTTTTAGACAACCTTGGAAACGTATCTTTTCAAGAAGCTGAAAGTTATTTAAGCAATCTAATTAAAGGGAATTATGAGCAAGACGAGTTTACTGTTGGCTTGAAAGTTAAACCTAAAAACTACAATCAAACAGAATTATTAGGGCATCTTTATAAAAATAGTGCCTTTCAATCGGTTTCAACTGAAGTATCGGATCTCGACACCCAAAACATGCACAATGACATAGCTCAATTCGTTCAAAGCTATGCCAATGTTGCAGATCTTCAGTACAACAGTTATTTCTTGGACAAGCAGACGTTTAAGCATGAAAAAACGTTAGATAGCTATATCTTCACAGAATTAATGCTGCAGTTCACCAACAATAATACCGTGAAGTTTCGTGTGGACGGCGAATATGTCACAGTGATTAATGCTGAGCTAACCTCTAAATACATCTATTTTAACGACAACAAGAATAAGCGGATCTGTAAGTTTTTAAGTAAAAATATGCATCCAGCTTATTTAGAGTCATTCTTAGAGCAGATGCATATTATTAAAATTGATTCTGAGCAGTACTTTTATAATGCAGTCGTGAATAACACAATAAGTTATGATGCTGACGTTAACGCCTTTATGGACCAATCCCAGAATTTTTTAAATACCCTTGTGAAAGGTTATAAAAAACTGATCTTAAACAACGTGCGATTTAATCTTTACGAATTCTTAGAAGACGACCTTGAAAGTGTCATCCTAAACCGTATCACTAAGGCATGGCATTACGCTCATGAAATCACGTTGCAAACTAACAACCCATCAAAATATGTCGTTGCTCAACCGCTGGTTATAAAATATTTATAAGTGAGTTTCTTTATTTATGAACCCCCTCATGATCAAGTATGGTATCGATATTGGTACGCTATCTAAAATATTTAGATCGCATCTTGAAAATGAGGGCATTGTATTTGATCGTGAGAGTGACTTTCAGCTTGAACGAAGCTCTAAACGTATTTACCTCAGAACCAATCACCACAATGACGCCACAAAAAATAAGAAAAAAACGGCCTGGTATCTTGTAGATCTAGATAACGCACGTATGTCTTATGGTTGGTTTCATGCTGGCGGTGCAAACTTCACTTACAGCTTGTATGAATACATTCAAGAAATGGATCTGCAACCTGGTGACACCGTATATACCAAGGAACAGCAAGAAGAAGATCTTAAACGCTTCTTAAACTCATGCAAAAGTGCTGAGAAGAACAAAAAAGACCAAGAGATATTGGCTCAAATCTATATGGGTTTTGAATGGGCCAGAAGCCTACCCTTGTCAAACCGTCCACACAACTACAATGTGAAAAAGCAGATTAGCTTCAGTCATGCTAGATTGTACAATCCAAGCAACTTCACTAAAAATGAGCTGATTGATTATGTCAGCCAGTACTACCCTCAACACAAGAACAACACCATTATTCTGAACCGTATTATTGATCTGCAACCAGATCTAGATCAACAGTCGCTACGCCAGAACAAGCTTTTAGTTGAGGGGCAAAACCTCAAAAATCAAATCATTTTCCTTCAGACCATCGCTGAACACAAAAACAAGCGTGGTGAAGATAAGTTTACATTACGTGGTGTACTTGCAAACGGCGCTTTCAAAATCTTATATAAAGATCCATTGGATGCATGGAACCAAGATCGGATAATCTTTTGTGAGGGCTACGCCACTGGTGAAGCAATTGCAGAATCAATTCAATACTCTATTCCAGTCATTGTCGTGTACGTGGCTGGCAACATCATGAATGTAGTACGTGATTTCCGTGCCGAATTCCCGTTTTCACGCTTCTATATTTTCAATGATAATGACCATAAAACAGCATTAGAAAGCAAAATAAAGCGCAATCCCGGTATCTATTACGCAACAGAAGCATGCCGAGCTGTAAACGCAGCCATGATTGGACCTGAATTTACTGAAGAACAGCTAGATCTAAGTGACTGGAACGATTTTAAATGTTTATACGGCGTTGATTACACGCGTGATGTTATACGTCATAAAATGCAAAATGCCGTGTGGACGACTGCAATTCAAAGCACGGTTAACCCGAACTACTCTATCAGTGCCCTATTCTTTGGCATCAAACAACAGTTGGATGATATAGGCCTCTATCCTGATAGCATGACCAAAAAGAATTGGTTTAGCTTGGTTTTACGCGCATACGCCTTACTGACTCAACAGGGATTTAGTCAGATCCACCCGATTGAGCTGGTCAAAGAACAATTTATTGAGATTCTTGGCCAGATTAGCAAGCAACCCCGTAAAGTCACTGGAGCTGAAGAACCAGAACTCCTTCAGGCCTACACAAAACTTGTAGAAATGATCGCACGTAATGATTCAACAACAGCACTGAATCAACAGATTATCACCGTGATTAACTTATACAAAAATGCAGATTATCCAATTGAAACATTAAAGGTTTGGCTCAAAGATATTTTGAGTAAATCGAACGATCCTGAATGGTCCGAAAACTTCATTAATAATATTTTTATTTCGATAATTTGAATGTCAAACATAGACCCCCAAAGGTAGCAAACTTTTGGGGTTTATTTTTCTCTAAACTTTCATTGAACTAGGTTTATCGACCTATTTAAAACTAATTTGTCCTGAGCCAGTTCGGTTTTGTGTCTTATGGATTGGGTTTCCATAAACTTTAACGTTGCCTGAGCCTGAAAGCTGTACTTGAGCTGAATTGATAGCTGTACAAAAGATATTGCCTGAACCAGATAGCGCCACTTCTAAATTGGTGCTTTTCAGTGGTAACGCATCAAAATTGCCTGATCCTTTCAAAGATAAGACACAGTGTTCAATGGTACCGTCTAAATCCATATTTCCAGATCCACTAATACTTGCGGTAAATTTATCTTCATTTAGATTTAAGATCTGGATATTGCCTGAACCTTTTAAATCAATAGCTTTTAAAGTTGGGTAAGTGATCGATACTTCTAACGGTGAACGAGTACTAAAACTCACATTGTCCTGAATAGCTAAAACCAATACACCACCCTGAAAAGTAGCACTAATAAGATCCACAATATTATCGTCTGCAGTAATTTCCATTTTAGAATCACTTTAAGCAAAAAACTTCAGACTCATTGGACCATTCATACAGATTTCGTTAAATGGGCTTACAGGTACTTGCTTAGTCACTCGTTTTCCACTTCCAACGATTTGTTTGTTTGAAGCTGAACTGTATACATTGGCGTTGCCATTGATTACAACAGAACCCGAAAAAAACTGTTTTGACATATAAACCTCAAATTAATAAAAGTAATTTAACCCTAAATAAGTGGTCATTCATAACCTATTTATGTCTGTAAATTATAACATTGAGGGCTTAGACCTTTTTATTAAAATAATAAATTAAAACTTTTAATTTTTCTTTAAACCTTTATTAGACATAGCTTATATTAAAGATTAAACAGAAATGTTTTTAGAATCGGTATATACTAAAAGTATAAATTTTCTTAAGCATATGATTAATAGTCCTATGCAACCTGGGTAGCACATTGCACCTGAATATATATTAGAAATTGGAATTGTTATGGCTGAGAAAGTACCGAACGCCCGACATAATTGTGATTTAAATACGATGTTTCAGTTTTTCCAAGAAGAACTGGAGCGAAACTACGGATTCGTATTCAAGTCATCTGGTAAATATCAATTCGTGACCGTATTTGATGAAAAAGTGCCTTGCCTCACCGAATCAGATAACCCTAGTAAATCAAGTAGCAATAATGTCAAACCACGAGGGATGTATTGGATCTATCCAAACATGAACCGTGATACTGGTGAATACTGGCCAGTGCTCAAAGGACACCGCTTTGGTGTAACTGACATTGAAATCTCAATTGCTTTTGCTGACCACTATAAGAACGTAATCAAGCCTCAACGAGATTCAAACCCTAACTACAAACCACCAAGTAAAGAAGATGTTGATCGCCGTGTACGTGAGTTTGAAGAAGCTCAAAAGAAGCATCTACTTCAACAAGAAAAAGAGCTCTTAGCTGCACAAATCGCTATCCGTATTGAGTGGCAACGTGCTGGTAAAGTTATTGACGATTCATTTTTTAATAATAAAACTGGAAGCATTCAGACCTTTAAACGCGACATTCGACAAATGCCGTATATGGTTGAAAAGAACCTAGAGCCATACGGCGCTAAAATCATGCGTAAAGATAACTTTACCCGTGATGAAGCCATTGAAGCAGTAAAGCGTGAACTTCCTGAATCAGCTACCAATCAACAGCTTCTCGTTGAAACAGTAGAGAATGTATTAGCGTATCAAAAGCATTTCATCAACTTTGAACCTGAGATTGAGGGCGAAAAGAAAAAAGGCTTTGATTTACGTAAAAGCAGAGCTGTCATTCTTGCACCGTTAATTGACACTAATAACAAAGTCGTCAATTTACAGCGTATCACCCACCATCGCCAAAAAAAGCGCAACAAGGAAACCAACAAGCTTGAAGAAGTACTGCATAAGGGCAAGTACTTTTTTGATAAAGCCAAAACGAAAGATGCATTCTTGCCTGTTAGCAAAAATCCTGATGTTGGCTATGAAGTCTTTAACCCGAATGCAAAGAACTATTTGATCAAGGAGGGTTGGGCAACAGCGATCAGCGCACGTAAGGCGTTGGATGCCGGATTAGAGCTTGGTTTATTGGGTGAGGGTTTTACTGCAGAAAACACACAAGTTTTAGCGTCATACAGTAAATCCAATATCTCAAGTGTTGCTGAGCTTATCCGCAGCATCAATCCTAAAGCCAATATATTTGTTGGTTATGATAACGATGCTGGCCAAACGCTTGAGTCTGGTTTGAATCCTGGCTTACAAGAAGCTTGTCACAACTTTTCATTAAGTGGTGTGTTAGGTGATGTGAGCAAACATGAAAAAACACGTATCACCCTACCCCCAGTTTTCCAAAATAAATTATCTGTTTCTGATTGGGATGATGCTCGTCAATATTTAGGTGTTGAACGTTTAGCTACAGAGTTGGCAAAAGAACTAAATAACGCCGTCAAACGTATAGACAACAAGATCCCTGAAGTTGCGTATGCAATTAACCGCTACAACCGTCAACGCGAAGCTTATGCAGCCAAGTTCCCTAATAAAGAATACCAACCGAATTACGGCATTGTGATTGCACAATCAGATGAAAAATATCTGGAATTGCAGAACATACGAGCTAAAAACCAAGCAAATATTGAAAATTACAACGCAAATATTGAAAAGCGTAAACAAGATCTATCAAAAGCTAACTATGATGGACCAGCTGGTACAGGTAGCACGAAATCCTATGCAAAACCAAAGTACCAACCGCCGTCATTTGATAAAGCATTTGATGATAAATCAACTCCAACCGCTACGGCACCCGTATCTTCGCCCGTCATGACTCTTGAGGGCATTAAGTCTTACATGGAGATCCTTTCTGAAATTGATGTCACCAAAGTTCAAAATGATGTTTTGAAAGTTGTCGCTACTGCAGATGGCCATCAAAAGATTAAAGCCGGTGATATTGAATTCGAGAAAATGGGTGCCAAAGAACCAACCACTAGCACAAACCCAAGTATGGATAGCATGCAAAATACCAAAGTACATATTGATGTATCCAAGGACATCAACAAAGATACAGTTAAATTGCAGAGTGTGGATCGTTCGACCATTCCCGAACAAAACCTTCAGCAAGGTATCGATCATCAAAGCTACGCTAAGTCAGCTATCTTTACCGCTTTTTGGCTTCATTCAGCAGAAATGTATAAAGCTAGAAAGTTAATTCATGAAGCTGGTATTAGTAATGCCGATGTTGAGGGTTCAATTGCTGTCGCTGAAGATAAGCTCAATAAAGCTCAGGAAGAAGTTTCTAAGAAGCGGTCGTATCCTGAACTTTTTGTGATTAGTGCGTCTGATAGCGAATACCGTGCGTCAATCATGAAAGTTTTATCTGATTTAGAGGCTGCACATCCAGAGTGGCAGAATCTCAAAACATTTAGAGAAAATCTTACTGATAGGACCATTGCATTTGATCAATTGAATCTGGATACATTGAAGATCAAAAACAAAGTAGTGCATTTGATTGTCAGTAATGTGACCAATGATCAAAACTATCAAAAGGTTCAAGAAAGCCTCACCACCCTTTTAGATACATCGAACAGCTTGTCTTTGGACCGTCAACAAAAGTTCAATCTTGTGAACGGTCTAAGTAAAACATTAAACAACATGGCCAAACTGTTAGATGAACCACCAGTCTTCCAAAGACTGAACGATTTCTTTACTCGTTTTGAAAAGCGTGTAGATGATCTCGTTCTAGGTGATGGTCTAAAGCTGTATGGTATAGAACCGCAGAATTTAAACAAAACTAACGAACGTGGACAGTCGTTCGATATGTAAAATCAGATATGAAAAAGCCCCGAATATCGGGGCTTCTTTTAGAGTCTATGTTTTCAAGATTATTATGGCAATGTTGCCCTAAAATCCAGTGCAAAATCAGTTTCACCACGAGGATCGCTATTAAAGAACTTAAAGCCTAAACACTTAATCTCTTTATAGCCCATACTCTCCACCTCTTTTAAGAAGCTCTTATAACCTTCGTCATCCTCTTCATCTGGATCAAAAATTACAGAACTTTCGTCACTCAAGCTGATCAGCACTTCTTCCTTCCACTCGTCATTCACCAACAAATGACCGCCTTTAGGCTCAATCAAGCATTGATAGTACATCTCTTGGTTCACCGTATCATTTACGATCAACATATAGTCTGGACTGAATCTACGGCCATCAACAGGACTAAATAACCAGTAGTCTAGCTCATTACGTATTAAGTAAATTTCAGCATCTTTATATTGACGTTTAAGGGCATCAATTTGAGTCGAAATGAATTTTACGAATAGCTTCTCTTCACTCGTACCGTAGTTTTCACTATAAGCATACCAATCGGCACCTTCAACATTAAACTTCAGTTGTTCATTTGGATGCAACGATTGTGCGATCGCACGTTCGTCTGGAGCATTGACAGTGATTTCACCCGTATCAGGATTTTCAACAGGGAAAGAAACCAAGTAAATGTTTTTCTCTTGCTGAAAAACAGTAGACAGCGATTTAGGTTTAAAGCTTTTACTACCCGTGATACGTGGCATATGACGATCAATAGCCTTACGTACCTCAGGTAAAATTATGCCCAAAAGTAGCTGATATTTTTCATCAATGGTCAGATCGTGAATATCCTTATCTTCAGTATATGAATAGCGGATCTGATAAAGCGGTAGGTAGTTATCGATTAATTCATCCATACTATCTAACCCAACGATATGCTCTCTTAGATTGTTAAATCTAAAAAAGTTCCCTTCAGTCGCAACGAGCGCCTTTTTCAAGACCGGTCGGCTAAAGTATTCTTCAGTCAGATCGATGGTTTTATGGTTAACTTCAGCTTGGATCTGATTCTGTTGCTTGTCGGTCAAGCTACCAGCATGCAATTGATATGCACTGGCTTTGATTTCACGCTTAAAAGTCGTATCAATCTCAGAATCAGTCGTTTTATTTCTAAATTCTTGCTGATTGACTAAGACAAAACCTTTCTTATATGTCTCACTGTTCATAAAGTCAGATTTAAGCGTGATTGTGCGCTTTTCAGTGGATTTATTAATAATCCCTTCACCTAGAAGCTCTAACTTTAAGTTGTCGTAAAACGTGCCAGTCTTAACAAAGTGGTACATGAACGTTTCAAGTACACGCCCGTATTCATCAATCGCATTGTCAAACTTACGTTTGTACTGGTCAAACTCATAGCCATGTTCTTTATCAAACAAGCCAAGGTTTTCATTATTCAAACGATATGATTTATGCAGTTTATATGGGCATAAACGAGCACCACGGCCAATCAACTGAATATCTTGCAGCGATACTTTTTTCGCTGCAGAAATATCAAAGTGAATGATGTCATAGAGACTTAAAACATCCCAACCTTCAGTGAGTGCATCAACTGAAAATATCACCCGATTATAGTTTTTAGGATCATCTAAAATCGGCAACAAAGTTGAATTGGTTTTATCCGTTGAGTTGTAAACAAACGTGTTATCTGAAGAAAAACGAATTTTAATTTCAGAAATAAATGATTTTAAACCATCTCTATCGCTGATCGTGGATAGACCAGACTTCGGAGAGGCAATCCAAGCAAACATTTGACGCAAGAAACGAAAGCTATCTTCAGCATCTTGCAAATTAGTCTGATTGGTTTCACTTAGCTTTTTTAGATAATCTAAATCTTGTGGCTTAAGTGAATTAATCACCTTATGGAAAAATTCACGGTCTAGCTTGCTTTGTTTAATGTTGGTTGATTTCACCAATATAATTGGGTTGATCGTGACTTGCATATCACGCTCAGCGAATAAACGTCTGTATTCACTCAATACAACGGCATTAATCACCAATAAGCGTTTTTGATCGGCGATCTGAGTTTCAGTGTTGTAAAGGAAGCAAACCGCTTTACTGTAACCTTCCTTATTGAATCTCAAGAAATCGTATTTATAGACTAATTTGTCCTGATACTTCCTATGGATGGCACTATTGCCCAAGTCAACAGTAGCAGTAAACTCCAGCAAAAGATTATCTGGCCGTGCCTTGATTGCTGTATTGACCGAAGTTTCCCAATTGGTAATCGCTTCATCATCTTCTTTTATCTTCTTACGTGTATTCACGTTAAGTCGATGCGCTTCATCTGCAATCAGAACAATTTTATTATTCAAGAAATCTTCTGCAGACAAACCATTTTCTACCTCATTCACAAGTTTGTTGTAGAGGAACGCCGTACTTAAAAACATAAAGTTAATAGCGTTGCCTTGTGAATCTGGAAAGAGTTTGATTTCTTTAACAGGAATAGAACGTCCATTGATTTTCACTCCGTTCTTATTGAAAAGATACTTTTCAAATTGCGGATCAATAAAGTTCATATAGGCCTGTTCAATAATCTGCAATTGATGGACCATAAATATGAAATTGCGGTAGCCTTTCTCATATAAAAAGAGAATAACGGCAGCCATAGTGAGCGTTTTACCCGTTCCAGTCGCCATATTAAAAAGTAAGTGTTTGGCTTTAGTCGGATCTTGATCATAGATCCAGATAAAATGCTTTACAGCTTCTTCTTGATAACCCCTTAAAGTACGCGACAAGTTATCAGTGATATAGCGAGGGATGGTGAAGTTTTTAGCCCACTCAATGTATTCACTGTCGTTTTCAATACGATAATATAGGAAGTCTTTTAAGGTATCTTTTACCAATGTTGGGCTTAATCTAGACATTAGATGCACCATAAAACTTATCAGTGAGCGCAATCTCTTCCTGAGTGACTTTGAATTTTGAATCCAACATATCTGCATGGTTTAGATATAGCTGGTTTTCATCCAAAAGTTGCAATAAAAGCACTTTACGATCGTCTAGTGATAAAGCCCTAAATGATTCCTCACGCTCAAAGTCTTTTTTATCAAACCAAAACTTTAAAAAGGCATTCTGAGCCATTTCATTGTAAATACTGTCCAGCTCACCTTTACTTGTTGCAGCCAAGATTCCATCTTGATAGGCCTGGTTATAGCGCTTCAGTTCAAAATAAACAAATGAACCGCCACCATTCCAATTTACAAGTTTAGAGATACCGCCGTCCTCACCGTTTATTACGCGTTTTAAGCGTGTTTTGGTGATTTCATCAATATAGTCCATCTGCTCAATCGCAATCCATTTGCGACCCAATTTATGCGCCACAGCAGCCGTAGTACCCGAACCTGAGAAAAAGTCGAGCACAAGATCTCCTTCATCCGTGGCGATCTCAATAATACGCTGTAAAAGCAGTTCTGGCTTTTTCCCATTCGGGAACAATACACCACCCTCTTTTGTTAAATTGTTCAGCGGAAAGCCATCCCAAAAGGTGCCAGCTTTTTCAAGCTTGAAGATATATTTCCCTCTTTTGACCGCAATATCACTCAACCAAGCAATTTGATCGCACTTGGCACCCTTGTAATAGACAGTCGTTACCTTATTTTTGTTTTTTCCAGATCTAGGCACATATTCAATGCTTAATAGCTCATGATCCCCGGTTACACCTTCCATCACGCGTGTTCTAATTGAGCTTTGAGCATTCGTGTCGCGCATAATCTTATCAAAGTACTTCAGATAGCATTCAACTTCAGTCAGGTTTTCTTCTTCCATCACCTTTTTGATCGGCTCTAGAACCACACCTTTATGCGTATAAACCTCAATCGGCTCACCTGAACCATCTGTTAATGTCTTAATGTGCTCTTTGGTACCAACGCTTTTTAAGATACGCGTATACTTCCAGCTCTTTTTAAGCTGCTTCATGGTTTCTAGATATTCAAACAATTCTACTTCGTCATAGAAATCGTTGAACTTTTTAAAACCATTCTCACTATTCATATTTTTGGTGTAAATCAAAATATATTCGATATTTTTCTTCAGGCGCTTGTCTTCGCCACCACCAGAAGCACCAGACGTTTGTTTCATTTTTACTGAAACTTGGTTTAAGTAGTTTTCACGTCCAAAGACTTCATCTGCTAAAACTTTTAGATATGCTTGTTCATTGTCATCACATTGAATGAAAACCAGGCCATCTTCTTTGAGCAAATCCTTTACGACTTCCAAGCGATTTTTAATAAATAATAACCAAGAAGAATGTGTAAATGTGTCGTTATATTTGAATCCATCGTTCTCAGTATTGTATGGTGGGTCCAGGTATAAGAGTTTGACTTTATTAGCTAATTTCTCTCTTAAAGAGTACAGTGCCAATAGGTTATTCCCCTTAATTAGCAAGTTCTCTTTTAGCTCACCATTTTCGTCAAAAAATTCAAATTCTGTCTCATTGGTTGCGCTGTAATATTCAGGATTGGTAAGTACTTTTGGCTCAAATAATGTATCAATATCTTTTGAATCGACTTCTTGATGTAAAAACTTTTCTGTTGTTTTAACATCTTCGCGAGACATGCCCCCAACCAGCACAGCATCTTTAAATGGGAAATTAATCACTACATTACTGTTATTTTTAATAAAACCTACATTTTCTTGATTCGCACTGTAGAGTCCAATTTTATTACTAAAGCGTGTGTACTGACCTTTTTTGAGTGAATTTTCCGCCATGTCTTTCCCTACTCTATGCTTTGCCAAAAATGTGAAACTATTTGTTGTGAAATGCCAAAATTTTCACAAATAAGTGTATTACTAATAAGCATGAAAGCAACATAAGGATGTTCTTTTTTTAGCTAGTTGATTCATAACCTATAAAAAATAGATATGAAAAAGCCCCAATGTTGTAAATGGGGCTTTTATCTGATCTGGTGATTAATTGGATTCCGTAGATATGACAATAGATGTCATATAAAACCTTCTTTGAACTGTCGCCCTTCCAGCGACTCTAAGTGCATTTCAAGGAAATCTAAAGCCACTTCTGAGTAATTTGCGTTGGTTGAACAATTCACCAACTTTTCATCACAAAGACATTTTCCCAAATTTGCCAACTGAGTAACCAACTCATTTCGTACAAAAGCCAAGCTGAGAGCTTCAATCTGAGCTTGCAGTTCTTCACTGAAAAACTGCAGTTCCATACGATTACCACATTGTTGTTGCAGTACATATTTATTTAATACCGCTACGGCTTTAGCGGTATTTAATTCACCGTTCATCAATATTACTTATTGTGACGGTACTGGCTTGGATAAACAGGGTTTGGATCAGCCCATAAACCAAGGCGTTGAGAACGTGCGTTGCTTTCAGCACTCAAAATAATTTTATCTTTAAGATATTCACGATAAGCCCAAGCATAGCCATCTTTAACTTGCTTATAGTTAACACTATTCACGATGTTTAAGTTAGGCACTTGGTTTGTACGCATCTGAAAAATGGTACCAAGAGTACGACCGTAGCGGTCCTTACTATTTTCTTGCACATACACAATCGTTTCATGCAAGAAACTGATGTTCTGACGCGATTTCTGACCAAAAGCTTGACTCTTTTCTGGTGCATCAATCTGGTTGAAGCGAACACGGATCTGCTCATTGTTGTTGTTTAAAACGGTGATAGTGTCGCCGTCAGAAATACGTACAACTTTGCCAACAAAATCGGCTTGAGCTGCAGTAGCAACAACAGACATGGATAAGGTTAAAGCTAAACTTTTTAAAGTTGTATTAAGGTTCATTTTGAATCCTTAGTGGGTAAAGAATAGGTAAATTATATCGCATTACATAACTGCAATTTTTTTCTTAAAAAATATATTTAGCTGATTAGTTAGGATTTATCCCCTTTCTCTCAAGCCAGTTTTTCCATTGAAGTGCATACGCAACTAAACCAGGTTGTTTCGCCGTGCCATTGCGATATATCGCATTAAAAGATGGCGTCCATGAATGGTAAGCAGCTGCTCTAACCCAAAAATCGGTTGACGGTTTTGTGGCTAATCGATTTCGCAAGATCTTGGCTGCAAGTCGCGCATTCAGACATCCATCAGTACGCACATAATGGCTATTATAACTTTCAAACATACCGCCACGTTTAAAGTGTATGGTATTGATTTGGAATTGCCCCATATCCAATGAAAGGTTTTTGTTTTGCACTGTTTGTCCATTGGTACCACGCTCTTTGCTATGTATACCCAATAAAACATACAGCGGAACACCTTCTGACCGCGCAGCATGAATAACACAACTCAAAGTAGCGACTCTACCCGGTACGGTTTGATCGTAAGATACACTCGCTTGATTGTATTGCGTAGTTGGATAGGTATAAGTAACAGGACGGATATTCTGGCGAACGGGTTGTTGTTGTGGTGCTGGTGCTTGCTGGCCACTAGGTTGTGGTCTATTTTGTGCAACTGCCGTGCGCTCAGTGCTAGTCGGAGTTTCTTCAGTTTTTTTCGGTGTGTACTTCACGCCCAGGTAACGACTCGTAAAGCCTCTTGGCTTTGCTGGCGCCGTTTCTTGCTGAGTGTTGGTCATGACCTGAAATGGTCGATATGGTGTACTTGATCCATTAGAATTGACATGGTTTGCATATGCACCTAGAGCCTTAGAACTTTGAGGCAATTGAGCATAAGCAACGCTTGATCCTAATAGAGTCGCAAATAGCGTTGGTTTTAACAGCATATTAATCAGCACCTTTATCGTTGTTGTTGAAATTGTCGATTAGGTGCTGTTTACGGTCAGCTAACTTATTCAGTGTTTCAACTGGCAATGGGTTTTTGCCGTCATACCACGATAAGCTATATTTTTTTGGCGCATAGCGGAACCATGCCAAGAATGGCGAATTCGGTAAGAATAAAAGACCAGTACGGACTTGCCACGCACGATAAGCTGAATTGATGCTAACCATGTATAGATAAAACACCAATAATACACCTGGTACAACAAGCATTGGATATAGCGCTTTAAAGAACATATAAACTACGTACAAGCCTGTAAACATAGATAATGCTAAATACAAATAAGAAGAAAACTGATGGTTTTTAATAAGCTTGTCTATTTCATCATTACTCATTGAAGCTAAACGTTCTTGCCCTCTTGGGTAGTGAGTATTAGCAATGAGTTTTTTCAGTTGTTTAAAATTGTTAGGTGCGACAATTTCATATTCACATAAAGGGTGTGCACATACCCAATTCACGTTGCCTTTATAAGAACGTGGAATCCTGTTGTCATGCATTAAAATCGATTTACCGCATTCGGGGCATGTTGGCGACAGCATTGATCTAATATTAGATAAATGCGGTAAAAACCCTTTTCTAGCTGAACTCCAGTGGCTTTTACGCCCGAAATCAAAAAAGACTCGCTTTAAAATACCTGATTTACGGGGTTGATTAGCTTCAATTGCCTGTTTAATGGCAGCTTCATCTAAAACCTCATTGGTAATATTTACCTTTTGTGTAGCACTATCAGAACTATTTTTATCTGAAGACATACTTTTACCTACGTACTTTTATTATGTAGAATACGTTATTATATTAAAGGATTTTCAACGTGTCTAAAACCCTTTTTAACTTCGCAACGCTTATTTTAATTTCCACCCTTTTAAGTGCCTGTAATAACTCTAATACTCCAAATGAACAAGATCCATTAAAAGGTCAAGAAAAGAAGTTTTTAGACGAATCCGCAACGAGTGAATCAAAAGAACTTGTGTTTTATGACTTGGTAGATCCTAAGAAAAAAGACCAACCTATAAAGGCTGAAGAAGCAAGTGCTTCCGAGCCTGAAGCCCAAGAACAACAACCTGAAAAGGCCTTATCTCCTGAGATTCTTGAAGCGATTCGTGAAAATACAGAACGACAAGAAAAAAAGGAAAATGCACTCAGAACAATAGCTGAAGCTAAGCGTATTGAAGAATTATTAGTAGGTAAAGATCGCAGTAGTGATGATGGTTATACCTATAACAGTGATGAATAATTGATATATCAATGGTTTTAACCAATACAAACTTATTATTTTAAGTTAAAATGATTTTAAATTTTTTGGTATATACGGTTATGTTTAACAGTGCTTTTAAGAAACATAAAATAAAAATATGTTTTGGCTTACCAATCATAATTGTGGTTTCGATCTTAATATTCAAAATCTACTCCTACCCCTTTAAGCCAAGACTCTTAAGCCCCGATTGGATTGAAAGTCGCTACAATGGTTGGGAAGTTGAACATCATGACTTATGGATTGCTACAATTGTGGATGTTGTTGGTCCAAAAACAGTAAAAATTAGAAATCAAAATGGAGAAGAAAAAATTATGGATCTTCTCTATATAAATGCTTTGCAATCTTCGGAAAAAATGAAAAACCTCTATATCAATAGCTTGTCCGGTTATGTTGGCCAACAGCTATTTGTAAAAGGAGATCCAGACAAAGCGCGGTTTAATGGCGTCTTGATCGATGGTAACGGTGAAAATATCAATCTAAACCTAACTTATGTACCAGGTGCGGTATTGGATATGTCATCAACTGCATACATTCATGACCGAGAAAAGCAATTAGTTCCTTATTTCGCGAATATCAATTCAGAAAATAGAACGTTTTAAGTTATAAATTAAGGGATATTAGAAAGGCCAAGCTATGCCAGCACCATTATGTTTCCTCACACTGGAATTTACCGCCAAAGTCAAGAATCCAGTTGATGTGCCTGACATTATTAAGTCGTCTATTTTGACGCGTATTAAAAAGTGCCGCACATCATCAATAGAACAGGTTCAGTATCTTTATAATGCTGAAGAGAGCTACTGGAAGCCAAAAAAACAAGTCACTGAAGAAGCAACTCAATATCATGGCATCACCAATGAAGATTTATTAACGCAAGACTCAATCAATGGTCTAAAGATTAAAAACTATGTTGTGTATTGGGCAAACGTTTATACATTTAGAATTTTGCAAAAAAGCAAAGTGAAGTTTTTTAATCACCGCTTTATCTTTTTAAACAACTTAATCAACGTGATTGGTGAAGATGGTTCCCTACCCATGACAGAATGGGCACGTTTAGCCAGTGCAGCTTCGGGAAATAATGAATTTCCAGAAGAGATACTGACTAACACTAACAATAAGGTCATCTGTTTGACCGTTATATTTGATTATATTTCTGAAAAATTAACATCACTTTATGGTTTGGATCTTAATAAGCATTACGATCTGGTTGCTGCAGTACAATACAACAGTGCTATCAAAGCTAAGAGTCAAAAATCATTAAAGGTTCATAAGCTTATGCGTGATGATTTTAATGAGTTTAAATTGCTTTTAGACAAAGGCATGGAGATTAAGAGAATTAAAAAAGAATATTTTATAAATAATAACTATCACCCTTAAACCTAAAAGCCACTCTCTTAAAAGTGGCTTTTTTTTACGTTAAACATAAAATAAACTATCACTAAAACCCTTTTTTAAAATATAATACTTTTAATTTCTATTTTAACTGGTGATACATTGTGAGTTTAATTAAGAAGCAAAAAGACATTCTATCTCACGACCCTCTTGTTTCAATTTTTAGTAACAATGACCTTTTAACAATCTCAGTTGATACGGATTCTGAAGATTTGAATCGTCAACCTAAAAATATAAAAATCCCGAATGCCGATCTTAAAGAGTTAACAATACAAATCAGTGGTTTTGATACTTTAGAAAACAATGATGTTGGTCGTTATTTCACTTGTTCTGGTACCGTAGAGCTCGTTAATACACTAGGTAATGGTGAAGAAAAACGTTTTGTATTAGCAGAGCCAAAAATCAAAGTAAACGTGGCTAAAAAAGGTCATTTACCGCAAACAGAACAAATTAAACAATTGGTTCGTAATGCGTGGATGGATGCATTTAGCTATGGTTGCCAAAACATTAACCAACCTTACCACTATGAAGATGAAACTTGGTTTGAACGCTTCAAAGGTAGCATTATTGGTAAATTTGTACTGATCGTACTTGCCACTTTCTTTGCTGCTTTCATTGGTTTGGCTATTTTTGGTTATGCTGCTGGTAAAAAACAACAGGACCCAACATTAGAAATTGCGAATCAAATTGCTCAAGATCCTGAAGCATTAAAGCAATTGCTGAATCAATATGATCAACAAAATAACCAATCTGGTGCACCTACTCCACAAGCATCACCAGAACAAGCAGCTGAGCAAGAAAGACAGCAAGAAATTAGTTCATTCGGTTTAGATGCTGGATCTAGCGAATAACGCTGATTAAGCAATAAAAAAGCACCTTAGTCATAAATACTTTGGTGCTTTTTTTATGCCTAAATTTATTATGCAAATTTAAAAAGAATCCAAATGATGACGAGATGTACTGGATAGAACCAGTACGCCCACTTCCCCACTGGCGGTAATTCAAAAGGTATATTCATGTGCTGTCCTTTCAGTAGGAATTGTGCACCAATACACGTTGCAATGGCGCTACTGACAGCAAATGAGAATGCCAAAGAATATGTAGTCATATCCGTATAGTAGCCACCAATCAACCAGTTGAAAATGTTGGCCAATGAAGTGAGCAAGACGCTGATCATTAAAAAGTATTTCTTAGAATGAACGTTGGTTGTTTTAAAGAATAAATACAGGAATACAATTAATAAAACGCCCCACACGCTATACATAATAAAATTAGATAGCAATGTGATCACGACTAACAGAGAGACAAACTGCAGCGTTGCATATTTATGTTTAGATTCCCCTAATACAACAAGCAAAAATCCTAAAAGCAACGTAGGCATGACGTTCAGAGTTGTAAATGGCTCTTGGTTGAATAGTTGATACGGTACTTCTGATAGCACACAAAACAACGCCAAATTTTTAAAATAGTTTTTTAATGTATGGGTTTTCTTTTTAGAAATAGCTTGGTTCAAATTGAATGCAAGCATGATACAAAAAATAGGAAAAGCCCAACGGCCAATCGTCCTCAACAACAGATTATATTGAGGAAATAATATTGATGCGTGGTCAATAACCATGGTCACAATCGCAATCCACTTCAATAGATCCAAGGCTCTATTGCGATCTCGCACGGCGCTTTGGCTAATTACAGCTTCTTGTAGATGAACCATGTGTTATTTTTCGCTAAAGGGTTTGTATAAGCATCACTACGCTGTTTTCGGGTGTTGTTACGATTATCTAAGATCTCAATGCTATTCCAACCTTCGGGATAACCGAGCACCAGGCCAGAGTTATAAAATCTCGTGCGATGACGCTCTTCATCGCCGGCATAAAACAAGTACGCACGAATATCGTTATACGGTCGATGCCCGACCAATACGTTATCTTCATCACGATCAAAGTACTCATAAATTAAATCCGTATATTCACGATTGAAGTATCCGCACTTCTCAAACAGATCTGCACTTGAACGAAAAGTAATAGATTCCTTGGCCAGTGTTTTATTTAAAATCATGCGAGTGACATTACGAGCAAACACGGGCAAATTAAAATGCACAGGCAAATGAATTTCATTTATTTCGGACAAATCAATAGGATCACCAAAAGGATTAGAAAGTTCTAATGCTTTTTGATAAAAGTCCATCCATTGTGCAAGATATTCATCAACAAACTTTTTCTCACCATAATAAATTGGTAATCCATCAACCGTTAAAAGGTTTTGTGGAGGAAAAATATTGTTTCTTAAATCTAAGATGCTTTGTTTTAATTTTGCGATTTCGATTGGATCACTAATCATAACAACTCACTCGAATTAGAGTATTAAAATAATTATATAGGGTTTTAATTAATTGGATATAGGTTTTTAGCTCAGTAAATAAGCATTTTTGTTGTGTGGCGAATTAGATTTGATAAAAAATTTAAAAGAATATTTATTCTAGGAATTATTGATACAATGTATCTAATTTCTTACGAATTAGTATATACAATTGGGATTACTATGCTTACCCCTGATCGAATAGACAAACAAGTTAATTTGGCTGGAATTTACCAGTTGTGGACCAATTTATTAAATCACTTGGACATTGATAGTCATCCTGAATACAACATCTATAAAACTCAGCCATGGTACTTGGCTAATTTTGTAGATTACCTACGCCTACTCAACTTTAAGTTTGATGAATTAAATCTAAGAGAGATTCGTGCAGTTGATTATGACTTGGTAGATTGGTCATTTCTTAAATCTAATCGCCTAAGTGGTGTTGAGGTGTTTAAGGACCTTACCA